>JAHEGF010000164.1 GCA_024645155.1 Phyllobacteriaceae bacterium
TTTTGAATTCGTCCGCGAGGTAATTAACGATCCGCATATCGAAGTCTTCGCCACCAAGGAAGGTGTCGCCATTGGTTGATTTTACTTCAAACAGACCATCGTCGATTTCCAGAATCGTCACGTCGAAAGTACCGCCACCCAAGTCATAGACAGCGATCGTGTGAGTGTTTTCCTTGTCCAGGCCGTAGGCCAGCGCGGCGGCGGTCGGCTCGTTGATGATACGCAGAACCTCGAGGCCAGCGATTTTGCCGGCATCTTTCGTTGCCTGGCGCTGGGCGTCGTTGAAATAGGCGGGAACGGTGATGACCGCCTGGGTGACCTCTTCGCCAAGATAGCTCTCGGCGGTCTCTTTCATTTTTCCAAGGATGAAAGCGCTGATCTGGGACGGAGAGAACTTCTCGCCCTTGGCTTCGATCCAGGCATCCCCGTTTCCGCCATCGATCACGGTGTAGGGCAGGTTTTTCTTGTCTTTGGCAAGGTCCGCATCGTCAAAACGGCGGCCGATCAGGCGTTTGACCCCAAAGATCGTGTTGTCCGGGTTGGTGACTGCTTGGCGTTTGGCTGGCTGCCCGACCAGACGTTCCTGATCAGTGAACGCAACGATCGACGGGGTTGTGCGCGCGCCTTCGGCGTTCTCGATGACTCTGGGTTGCGCGCCGTCCATGATGGCGACACAGCTGTTCGTTGTACCCAGATCGATACCAATAACTTTGGCCATGTTTTTTGATCCCTCTTTCTTTCAAGGCGATTACCCGAGGACAGAACCCTTTTTGGCATTCCGACCCCGAAACAGGTGCACTCGGCAGGATTTCACCAAGTTGCGTCCCGGCGTATATAAGGAGGGCTTTGGAAGCCTGCAACCGTCGTAATAGAGCAGTTTTTGCGATTCTTCCGTGTTTTCCGTCCGGATTGGATAATAGGGTGCCCCATGACACGTCTGACCATCCGCGGATTTGACATCCGGAAAGGTTATCTTGATGCCGAAAGGCAAGGCCAGATTCTGACTGCGGTGCGCTCCGTCGTTCGGGCTGCACCTATGTTTTCGCCTCAAACTCCATTTGGAAAACCGATGTCCGTGCGGATGACCTCTGCCGGTCGCTACGGTTGGTTTTCCGATGCGTCCGGCTATCGATATGTCGATCGCCATCCGAGAGGAACGGAATGGCCGGCGATCCCGGAGTCGGTACTGGCGATATGGAGCGAATTGGTTCCAGGTCCGCAGCGGCCGGACTGCTGTCTGGTCAACTACTATGAAGATCGGGCCCGGATGGGACTGCACCAAGATCGGGACGAAGCGGATTTCTCCTGGCCGGTTGTATCGGTTTCTCTGGGTGATGACGGCCTGTTTCGGATCGGGAATCTCACCCGCGGTGGCAAGACCGAATCGATCTGGCTCGAGTCCGGCGACGTCGTCGTCATGGGCGGCGCGGCACGGCTGACCTATCACGGCGTCGACCGCATCCGCGCCGGGTCATCCACACTGCTGACCGGTGGCGGTCGGATCAACCTCACGATGCGGGTGGTCGACTAGCGCCGGGCGCTCCAGCTGAGCGATGCGTGACGCCGGGTGTAGAATTCACCCATCAATCCGATCATGATCAGCACGACGCCAACCCAGAACGCGTATTCGTAGCTGCTGTAGCGTGGATTGTAGTTGATGAAGGCAAATCCGCGCGCTTGGTCGATACAGTGAAACAACGGATTCCAGTCGAACATCGCCAGCATATATCCGGGCAGCGTGTTCGCCACGAACATCTTTCCGGATGCGATCATGTTGGCCCGTGAATAGATCGTGACCAGAATTCCCACAGCGGTCGGGAACCACGGTTTGATTGCCAGCATCACAAGCCCGAGCGCTGCGCCCGTGAACCAGGCCAGCAACAGCATCGCGAAAGTACCAAATGCATCGTCGATCACTACTGGAACAAAGGCCACGTGATAGACGAACAGGATGGCAAAAAGCGCAAGCAGCTGAATATAAAGCGCCCCGAATGCCGCCGAGGCAATAGCGATGATTGTGTTCATTGGAGCGTGCTGCATCATCGGGCTGGCGGGACCCTCAGAAGCGACCACAGCGGCCAATGTTTTCGTATGCGTCAGAAACAGGAAGACTCCGGACATCAGGTAGAGCAGAAAGTCGCCCCTGATGGCCGCGCCCCGCAGTCCGAGGACGGAAAACATGACGTAAAAAGCCATTACGAATATGACTGTTTGAAGGATACTGGTAAAAATCGCAAAAAAGGCATTGTTGTGCGATTTCCGCACGTCCCGAACGATCGAGTGAAAGATGAGCTCGAAAATCGTGACAGCGGCGCCAAATCGCGTCCGTCGGGCGTGTTGCTTGAACATGGTCCGATTGTCCTGTTGTGCTGCTCATTTATGCAACGGATTTCTTGCCGATCCGTTGCCCGCGCAGCATAAGGGGGATCGTGGACATACTCAACAATTCTAACGCCGGGGCTTCCTTATTGGACTATGACAAGCTGACAAAGGTGATCCGAAAACTGGCGATCGAAGCCGGCGAGAAGATCATGGAGATTTACGAAAGAACGGATTTCGACGTCCGGACCAAATCGGATAACAGCCCGGTCACCGAAGCGGACGAGGCTGCGGATAAGCTGATTTTCGCCGGGCTTAAGGCAGACTTCCCGGAAATCGCCATTGTAACAGAAGAGCAGGCGGCGTCGCATCGAATCCGAAGTGACATATTTCTGATCGTCGATCCGCTCGACGGAACCAAGGAATTCGTGCAACGGCGGGGTGAGTTCACCGTCAACATCGCTCTGGTCGAAGATGGCGTTCCGACCCGTGGCGTCGTTTACGCTCCGGCAAAGAGGCGGATGTTCTTTACGCAGGCGGACGGTCGTTCTGTCGAGGAAACAGGCGCGTTGCTGCCTGATGAAATCGGAATTCTCAAACCCTTGTCTGTGTCGGTACCAGACAACAGCGCGCTGATAGTCGTGGCAAGCAAGTCACATCGCGATAAGGCGACGGATGATTACATCGCCAGATATTCGGTTAGGGATATGACCAGTGCCGGCTCGTCCCTGAAGTTCTGTCTCGTTGCGTCGGGTGAAGCCGACCTTTACCCCCGTCTTGGCCCCACGATGGAATGGGACACAGCGGCCGGAGACGCGGTACTGCGTGGGGCGGGCGGAAAGGTGTTGCGATTTGACGACATGACACCGCTGACATACGGCAAGGCCGGTTACGCCAACCCGTTCTTTATCGCCGCACCGCCCGGCGTGGAGTTGAAGAGCGGCTGATGTCGGTTTTGATTGTCATTCCGGCCCGATATGCGTCCACGCGGTACCCGGGAAAGCCACTTGTCGCGCTGACCGGAGCAACCGGCGTCGCGCGGTCGCTGATCGAGCGATCCTGGAACGCAGCCGAAAAAGTTGCGGGCGTGGACCGAATTGTCATTGCAACTGACGACGATCGCATCCGCGCCGCGGCCGAAGGATTTGGCGCCGAAGTTGTGATGACCTCGTCGGACTGCCGAAACGGAACAGAAAGATGCGCAGAAGCCCATCGCGCCTTGGGCGGCGGATTTGAGATTGTGGTCAATCTGCAGGGAGACGCCCCACTGACACCGCCGTGGTTCGTAGAGGATCTGATCAAAGGTCTTCGTGCGGCGCCCGACGCGGAAATTGCAACTCCGGTCTTACGCTGCGACGGCGCCGCGTTGTCGAGCCTGTTGTCGGACCGCAAGGCAGGGCGCGTCGGCGGGACAACGGCCGTGTTTGCTGCGGACCGCCGTGCTTTGTATTTTTCAAAAGAGGTGATCCCGTTCACCGCCGAATCCTATGCGCCCGAAAGTGAAACGCCTGTATTTCATCATGTGGGGGTTTACGCGTTTCGTGCTGATGCCTTGGCCAGCTATCCCGCTTGGCCGACAGGGCCACTGGAGCGGTTGGAAGGGCTGGAACAACTGCGTTTCCTGGAACAGGGCCACTCCGTCCTTTGTGTCCACGTCGACGCTCGTGGCCGGCAATTCTGGGAACTGAACAACCCGGAAGACGTGGCGAAAATCGAGGCGATGATGAAAGACATGGGATTGCCCTGATGGAGAGAGGATAGCCGATAAGGAGGCGCCCCGTTTGTCGCACGACGCTAAGGCGATCTTTCAAATCCCAAAATTGGCATCAGAGCTTCAACATGTGCACGGAATGTCGTAAGGAATGCCGAGGATAACTGAGAAAAACAAGAAAGCAGTCGCGCCCGGTTTGAGCTTCGTCTTATTTGATGCACATTCACGACGTATCAGTTTTCGGAAGATTTCAGGCGCATCAGGCTGAGTTGAGGATAATACATGCCAAGGAAAGTCACTAAAGCGATCTTCCCCGTTGCTGGACTGGGTACGCGGTTTCTGCCTGCTACGAAATCGGTACCCAAAGAAATCATGACTCTGGTGGACCGCCCCTTGGTTCAATATGCCATTGACGAGGCAAGAGCTGCGGGCATCAAAGAGTTCATATTTGTCACCTCGCGCGGCAAAAGTGCCCTGGAGGACTACTTTGACCATTCGCCGGTTCTTGAGCAGGAACTGCGCAAGAAGGGCAAGACCGAGCTTCTGGAAATTTTGAAATCGACCAATATGGAGAGCGGCGCTATTGCATATATCCGCCAGCACAAGGCGCTGGGCCTCGGCCATGCAGTCTGGTGCGCGCGCCGCCTGATTGGCGACGAACCCTTTGCCGTTATGCTGCCGGACGACGTCATTGCCGGCGAGATGCCCTGTCTGCAGCAGATGGTCGAAGCCTACAAGGAAACCGGCGGCAACATGGTGGCAGCCATGGAGGTGCCTCCGGAAAAGACCTCGTCGTATGGCGTTCTCGATGTCCTTGATGACATGGGATCAATTGTGTCGGTCAAGGCAATGGTCGAAAAACCCAAGGTCAACGAGGCGCCTTCTAACCTAGCGGTCATCGGGCGCTATATTTTGTCGCCGTCAGTGCTTGCAAACCTGAACCGGATGAAGGCCGGCAGTGGTGGTGAGATCCAGCTGACCGATGCAATCGCTCAGGACATCGGGACCGGAAATGGGGTCTATGGCTACAGGTTCAGGGGTCAGAGGTTTGATTGCGGATCCAAGGCCGGCTTCCTTCAGGCCACCGTTGCCTTCGGGCTGGCGCGCGAAGACCTTCGCGAAGATCTTTCGCGTTATCTCCGCGAAATGATTCAGCTTGACCAAGCCGCCGAGTAGACTGACTGCGCGGAGTCAAAGTTGATGCATGTATTGGTAACAGGCGGCGCCGGCTACATCGGCTCGCATGCATGCAAAGCTTTGAAAAAGGAAGGATATGTTCCTGTTGCCTACGACAATCTCGCCACCGGTTGGCAGGATGCAGTCAAATTCGGTCCGTTCGAACACGGTGACGTGCTTGACCGCGAGCGCCTTGACGAGGTCTTCCGGAATTATCAACCCCTCGCGGTGATGCACTTCGCGGCGCTCAGCCAAGTTGGCGAAGCCATGCAAAAACCCGGGCAGTACTGGCGGAACAACGTCGTTGGATCGCTCAACCTGATCGAGGCGGCGGTCGCTGCCGGATGCCTCGATTTTGTCTTTTCGTCAACATGCGCGACGTATGGCGACCAGGATAATGTGCTGCTGGACGAACAAACAGAGCAGAAGCCACTGAATGCCTATGGTGCGTCGAAACTTGCGGTTGAGGACATGTTGCGGGACTTCGAGGTCGCGCACGGGCTCCGGTCGGTCATATTTCGCTATTTCAATGTGGCCGGCGCCGATCCCGAGGTTGAGGTGGGCGAGTTTCACCGCCCCGAGAGCCATCTGATCCCTTTGTTGCTCGAGGCGATCGATGGAAAAAGGCCGGCACTGACTGTGTTTGGAAATGACTACGATACGCCGGACGGAACCTGCATCCGCGACTATGTCCATGTTTGTGACATTGTCGACGCCCATGTTCTGGGATTGAACTGGCTCAGGTCGGGGTGCGGAAGCCGGGTCTTCAATCTGGGATCCGGCTCCGGGTTTTCGGTCCGCGAAGTGATCAGTTGTTCGCATTTGGTGACAAACCGTGAGGTCCCTGTGGTGGAGGGACCGCGCCGCGAGGGAGACTGCGCAAAGCTCGTTTCCGGTTCTCAAAGAGCCATAGAGGAACTAAATTGGGCTCCGCGCCGGTCGGATTTGACCACCATGATAACGGATGCCTGGCGCTGGCATCAGCGCGGTCACTATGAAAAATGATTTGGGTGGAGTCATTCCGGGATCGGCCAAACGAGGCGCGATGATAGATGGGCAAAGGCCGCGAGTTATGGGAGGCATACCGCCTGCGACTGAAACGCCGGCGCTTCCTTATGCGGGCGCTGCGCAAGCGCGGCCAGCTCACTCAGGTCGTTGACCGGACCGGATCCATCGATAATCGGGACATCCTGGCCCTGGCAACTGTTCGCAACGAAGCGCGCCGTTTGCCCTTTTTCATGGATCATCACCGGATGCTTGGGGTGAACCATTTCCTGATCGTCGACAATAACAGCGATGACGGGACCCGTGAGTATTTGGCGGAGCAACCTGACGTATCCCTCTGGTCGACACCCGACAGCTACCGGCGTTCCCGGTTCGGGCTGGACTGGCTCACCTGGTTGCTTATCCGCTATGGTCACGGGCATTGGTGCCTGACCCTCGATGCTGACGAGATTTTTATCTATCCGCATTTCGACACACGACCCCTGCGGGCCCTGACCGAATGGCTGGACGATCAGTCAATCCGGTCACTCGGTGCACTGATGCTGGATATGTATCCGAAAGGTCGGCTTACGGATCAGGCCTATCACGCCGGGGGCGATCCGTTTGAAATCCTTGCTTGGTTTGATGCCGGAAACTACACGATCCGCCGGCAGGAACCGATGCACAACCTTTGGATTCAGGGCGGTGTGCGGGCGCGGGTCTTTTTTGCCGAGGATCCGCGCCGGGCTCCGACGCTCAACAAGATTCCGCTTGTCAAATGGAACCGGCGCTACGCCTATGTCAACTCGACCCATGCTATTCTTCCGCGTCCGCTGAACAAGGTTTACGATGACACCGGAGGCGAATGCCTTTCTGGCGTCCTTCTCCATACGAAGTTTCTCGACTCCGTCGTCGCGCGGTCAGCGGAAGAACATCAGCGAAAAGAGCACTTCGCGAACAGCGATCTTTACGACAACTACTATCGTTCTTTGATGGCCGACCCCGACTTGTGGTGCCCCGCATCGACCCGGTACTTGGGATGGCGGCAACTGGAGGCAATGGGCCTGATGTCCAAGGGGGCCTGGATCTGACAGCACAGCGTTGTCACCTGAAAAACCCTCCGCACCACTTGCCATTAACCATTATTGTTTACGAAAGTCAGACAAACGACTATCTTCGGTGAAAAAAAGTCGGATGAAAAAGGCGGTGTAGCAGTCAGCCAATCCACAGAAAGTC
>JAHEGF010000414.1 GCA_024645155.1 Phyllobacteriaceae bacterium
CTGCTGTTTGCGGCTTCGGACACGATACTGGCAACCGAACGCTTTTTGCTGCCTGATGACAGCCGCCACCGGGCATGGACAGGCCCGGCAATCTGGGTGGCCTACTACACGGCACAGGCAATCATCGCGATTGCCTATCTGCCTTGAGAGGCCGGTTGCCAGCCTGGCGGGGCCAGTTCAAACGCGGAGAAATCGAAGCCGGGCGCGACCGTGCATCCGGTCAGCGTCCACGCACCGGTGCTGACCGCGCTTTGCCAGTGACCTGCCGGGACAACATGCTGCGGCCGTTCACCTGCACCCAGATCATTGCCGAGGGCCACGGTTACGACGCTCGCGCCGTCTGCTGAAATGCTCAGCGCCAGCGATGCACCGCCATACCAGTGCCAGACTTCAGTGGCGTCGAGCACGCGGTGCCAGTGCGAACTTTCCCCTTTTCTGAGCAGAAAATAGATTGCCGTCGAATGACCACGGCTGCCGTCGGGAGAATCGCGGCAGGTTTGCACGTACCAGCCGCCTTCAGGGTGCGGTTCAAGGCCCAGCAAGGCGATGACCGCGTCTGCCGAAAGGGCGCCTGACGGCATCAAAAATTGTCTTTGCGGCGGCGGATTTCCGCAAACACGTCGGCGTCACTTGCGGTTTTCATCTGGAGCCGGGCGCGCAGGGACGGATCGGCGGCGCGCAGGAACGGATTGGTTGCCAGTTCGAGCGCAATTGTCGTCGGCAGTGTCGCTTCGCCGCGCTGGCGCATCGCCTCGATCTGTTTCGCCCTGCCGGCAAGGGCAGCATTGTCGGGATCGACGGTTAGGGCGAAACGGGCGTTTGCGAGCGTATATTCATGCCCGCAATAGACGATCGTTTCGGGCGGCAGGTCCATCAGGCGGCTCAGCGATTTCCACATCATGGCAGCGTCGCCTTCGAAAATACGCCCGCAACCAATTGCAAACAGGGTATCTCCGGCAAAAACCAGGCCGTCATCGGGCAAATAGTAGGAAACCTCTCCAAGTGTGTGTCCGGGTGTGGCGATCACATCGACCGTGTGTCCGGCGAACTTGAAACGGTCGCCGCCCTTGACGGTGCGGTCGATGCCGGGGATTTTTTCGGCTTCGGCGGCCGGGCCGACAATCTCGACGTTGCCGCGCGCTTTCAGCGCCTCGTTGGCCTCGACGTGGTCGCCGTGCCAATGGGTCGTCAGGATATGGCTCAGGGTCCAGCCACGCTTCGACAGGGTGTCTGCAATCGGCTTTTCCTGCGGCGCATCAATCGAAGCTGTCTGACCGGATTCGGTGTCGTGGATGAGAACGCAAAAATTGTCATCCCGGCAAGCAAATTGTTCAATTTCCAATGTCATCGGGCCCCTCCAAACATTGTGCGTTACAGGTTACATCAGATGTGCGGATTTGTCAGCCGTCCGCAGCAATTGTCTCCAGCAACAGGCATGATAATGTCGCGGGCATGTATACGGATATCGTTGCCATCAGGTCGTTTTACTCGACCACGCTCGGCCACCTGGCGGAACGTTCGATCACCATGGCGCTTGCGCCGCTGTGGCCGAAACTCGGGAGCGAGCGGCTTGTCGGGCTCGGTTATGCGGTGCCGTGGCTCGACCGGTTTGCCGGTGATGCCGAACGGGCGTTCGCGCTGATGCCGTCGCGCCAGGGTGCTGTCAGCTGGCCGGCCAACGGTCCGCCGGCGACGGCCCTGGTGTTTGATGAGGAACTGCCGCTTGCCGATTCATCGATCGACCGCATCCTGATGATCCACGCGCTTGAACATTCGGAGCATCCGCCCGAGACGCTGCGCGAAATGTGGCGGGTTCTTGCGCCCGGTGGCAAGCTGGTCATCGTGGTGCCGAACCGCCGTGGACTTTGGGCGCGCTTTGAGCACACGCCTTTCGGCACCGGCAGGCCGTTTACCACCGGGCAGCTGACCCATGTGCTGCGGGATACGAATTTCACGCCGCGGGTCTGGTCGGAAGGCCTGCATTTCCCGCCCTGGCGGCAGCGTTCCGTGATGCGCCTTTCCGGACCTGCCGAACGGCTGGGCCGCAAGTTCTGGCCGATATTTTCCGGCGTCATTGCTGTCGAGGCTGAAAAAAGACTGTACCAGGGCCTGCCGGTCAGGGAACGGGCGTCGCGCCGGGTATTCGTCCCCGTTTTGTCGCCACAGGGCGCGTCGCGGTCCGGCCGGGTAACAAGCATCAGCAGCGCTAAACCGCAGTAGGCACCGGTAGCCGGTCTGCCGTCATCGGTGCTTGCCGGGATGCGAATAACAACCTTTTCCTCGACAAGAAAGGCGGCGAAGGCTATCTCCCCTGCGGCGCGTGT
>JAHEGF010000415.1 GCA_024645155.1 Phyllobacteriaceae bacterium
ACCTCTTCGGGCGTGATTTCCGGGTCCGGATTGGCCATTGCGAATATGATCGGGTTGGGCGCCATCGATTTTATCATGGCTTCATCAAATGCGCCCTTGGCGGACAGGCCGAAAACGATATCGGCACCTTTCATCGCTTCGCTCAATGTGCGCGCATCGGTGACGGCGGCATGGGCCGACTTCCACTGGTTCATGCCTTCTTCGCGGCCCTGGTAGATGACGCCCTTGGTGTCGCACAAGATGACGTTGTTGGGCGAAAAGCCCATCGCCTTGACCAGTTCGACACAGGCAATCGCGGCAGCTCCTGCACCATTGCACACCAGTTTCGCCGTCTTCATGTCGCGTCCGGTCAGGTGCAGCGCATTGATCAGCCCGGCGGCCGCGATGATCGCTGTTCCGTGCTGGTCATCATGGAATACGGGGATATCCATGAGTTCACGCAGACGGCTTTCAATGACGAAACAATCCGGTGCCTTGATGTCTTCCAGGTTGATGCCGCCGAATGACGGTCCGAGGTGGCGGACGCAGTTGACGAATTCATCGGTGTCCGCCGTATCGACCTCCAGGTCGATGGAATCGACATCGGCAAAGCGCTTGAACAATACGGCCTTGCCTTCCATTACCGGTTTCGACGCCAGTGCGCCGAGATTGCCGAGCCCGAGGATGGCCGTGCCGTTGGATATGACCGCAACCAGATTACCGCGGGTTGTGTAGTCGAAGGCGCGGCTCGGATCTTCGGCAATCGCCAGGACCGGGACAGCAACGCCGGGCGAATAGGCCAGCGACAGGTCGCGCTGTGTCGCCATTGGCTTGGTTGGCGAAATCTCCAGTTTTCCCGGTCTGCCGCTTGAATGAAAATCCAGGGCTTCCTGGTTGGTGACTGCGGGTCCGCCGTCGCCGGATTTGTCAGTTGCGGGCATACTGCTACCAATTCCCCTTGAAATTGCTCTTCTTTGTGGAGGACAAGAATTCAGGCTACACTTTGCGCTGGCGAAATACCAAAAGGAAAATCCCTTTGAGACAATCCGTTATGGTGTTGTCCAGCGGCGGGACACGGTTTGAACAGTGAATGATGAAACCCCCATAGCTGCCCGGACCAAGCACCCGGCCAACGTCACTTCGCAAATTCCGCGAACCGGCGCAACGCCGATGATGGAGCAGTATGTCGAGATCAAGGCGAATAATCCCGATTCGCTTCTGTTCTACCGCATGGGCGACTTCTATGAACTGTTCTTCCATGACGCGGAAATCGCATCGCGGGCGCTCGGAATTGCACTGACCAAGCGCGGCAAGCATCTCGGCAAGGACATTCCCATGTGCGGCGTACCGGTCCATGCCGCCGACGACTACCTGCAACGGCTGATCGCACTTGGGCACCGTGTTGCCGTTTGCGAGCAGCTTGAAGATCCGGCGCAGGCTAGAAAACGCGGTTCAAAATCGGTTGTGCGCCGCGACGTCGTGCGCCTCGTGACGCGCGGCACATTGACCGAGGAAAAACTGCTTGATCCGGCCCGCGCAAATTTCCTGATGGCGCTCGGGCGGAACAGGGCGGCGGGCGATGACGGATTTGCGCTTGCCTGGGTGGACATTTCTACCGGGACATTCCGCGTTTCCGCGACTGCGCTGGATCGCCTGCAGGCCGACATCATGCGTATCGACCCAAGCGAACTGGTCATCGCCGATCCGGCGTTCAGTGACCCGTTGCTGAAACCTGTTCTCGACACTCTCGACACCGTCATTACGCCGATGCCGGCGGGCCACTTCGATTCGGCAACGGCAGAAGCCCGTATTGCGGGTTACTTCCGTGTCGGCACTATCGACGGTTTTGGCCAGTTTACCCGCGCCGAACTGTCGGCGCTTTGCGGTATTGTCGCCTATCTCGAAAAGACGCAGATCGGCGAACGTCCGGCACTTGGCCGTCCCGAACGCGACGAAGCCGGATCGGCACTGCTGATCGACCCCGCAACCCGCGAGAACCTCGAACTGGTGCGCACCTTGTCGGGTACGCGCAAGGGCAGCCTGCTGGAGGCCATCGACCGCACGGTAACCGGTGGCGGTGGCCGGCTGCTGGCTGGCCGTTTGATGTCGCCATTGACCGATACCGTCGAGATCGGCCGGCGTCTCGATTCGGTTTCGTTCCTTCTCAGCGAGGATACGCTTGGCGAAAATCTGCGCATGGCAATGAAGTCGCTGCCCGATATGCCGCGGGCCTTGTCGCGCATTGCGGTCAACCGCGGCGGGCCGCGCGATCTCGGCGCGCTTCGTGCCGGGTTGTCGGTGGCACAAACGATCGCCAGGTTGCTCACCGGCCGGGACCTGC
>JAHEGF010000416.1 GCA_024645155.1 Phyllobacteriaceae bacterium
CCACAGGCTGTCTCGTTGTGACTGCGACTGGGCAACTACGGCATCCAGCACAAGATTGTTTTCAAAGCAGTCCGTCAATGCAGTTTCCAGACGCTCGCCGATACCCAACGGGCCGGTGGCTTCCAGCAGCAAGGCCCAGGCACAGCTGTGTTCAAACGGGTTTCGAAGCGTTGGAAACTTCGAGGTGACCAGTTCCAGCCCCAGGCCGCTCATCAGTTCGAGAGCCGAAACCGCATCGCCGAAATGCCCCTTGATCGCCTTGTAAACCATCAGTGCATGTGCAGGAGATCTGATAGCCAGAAGAGCCGTTGCGGTTTCAGGATCAATCGGTTTCAGTATCAAAGACGCAGCCGTGATGACGCCAAGGGTACCTTCGCTGCCGATCAACAGATGCCGCAGGTCATAGCCGGCGTTGTTTTTACGCAGCGGGCTCAATTCGCTCAGTATCGTGCCGCAAGGCAGGACAGCTTCGATCCCCAGGCACAAATCGCGCGCGTTGCCGTATCGCAGCACCTGAATGCCCCCGGCATTCGTGGCCAGATTTCCACCGATGCAGCAACTTCCCTTCGATGCCATGCTCAACGGAAACATCATGCCCTGTTCCTGCGCAGCGCTGTGAATATTCTCGAGAATGCACCCGGCTTCGGCGATGATGACACTGTCATCGAGCGAGATCTGGCGAACCTTGTTCATCCGCTCAAGTGACATGATGATTGCATTATCGCTGTCAATTGACAGCTGCCCGGCCACAACACCGGTTCCACCGCTATAGGGCACGATACCTGCTTTGGCTGCGTTGCAAAGCCGGACAATGGCAGCCACTTGTTCCGTCGAGCTGGGCAATACAACCAGGCATCCCCTACCCTCGAAGCGACCACGCGGATCATCAAAATGGCGCTGCGCTTCCTTCACATCCACCCAGCCCGCGTCACCGACAACATGTTTGATGTCGCGCAACAATTTCACACCCGGAGGATTGAATTGAGAACCGGTCAATTGATTATCTCCTGGACGTGGCTGCGGCAGGGAATGCAGGCAAGCGTGCAAGAGCTGCACGGTTGGCCGTGACTGGGAACTCGGCACAATGACAGTCTGCCCGGCACCCTTGGCAAGGATGCCGGGCAGCTCGCTGAACTTAACGTTTAGAGCTTTGTCTTCAGCCTGGTTTTGGCCAGACGAAGTCCGGGCGAAGGCCTTCATATACCGGACGGCCATCATTTGGTGCCGGAGCGCCGGCGGCCGGATCATAAAAGGCATGATACGTCGCCGGCAGGCTTTCCGGCTTATAACCCATTAGATTTGGCACGATAACCCTTATGCGGCTTTCCTTGTCATCCAGCATGATCGGCGTGCCGCAGGTCGCACAGGTGCAAAGCTCCAGCGGGCCATCCGGATTTTTCGCGTTGAACGGCTGACGTTTCAAGCTGCCGGACTTGTCAACGCTCAGATCGCCATGCTTGAAAAACACCACGTGCGTGGTGTCCTGACCGGTAACACTCTTGCATACCGAACAATGGCAGGTGTGGTTGTCGATCGGATCCTTATCCGAGTGGGTGTGTACGTGGTCGCACCCTCCAGCAAATTTGTGAGACATGTCTTCCTCCTTGTTGAATTTTCTTGTTTCAACCGTCCCGGCTCAGGACTTGCCGTTGGCAAGTGCCGTCACGATAGACCCAAAATCCACGTTTAGGCGAGAACTATTACCATCAGGAGTTGTAGGCGATGACACGCATGTGAGATTGCTGACATGTTTGAGTATCAGCGAGTTCCGTATGTTGCCGATACCAGTTGAAATTTTCAGGCCAGCTCAATTTATTTGCGGAGTGCCAGGTTGAGGTTGCTGGCTGCCTGCTCCAGATTGCTGTCTGCCACACCAATGAGGTCTTTCAGTTTCGCTGACGTCATGTCGGCATCAGTGAAGTCTGCACCGGTGACACGGGCGCCGGTGAGATCCGCCCCACCCAGCTCAGCGCGCATCAGGTTGGCGCCTTCCAGAATAACGCCCTTCATTGATGCAAACTCGAACCTTGTTCTGGACAGGTTGGCATTTGTAAAGTTGGCTCCGTCGAGATTTGTAGACGCCAACACACCGCGCATCAGCCCCATCGACTGGTTACGCATGTCTGCGCTCAGGTTTGCGCCGATGAGTTTGGTGTTTTTCATACTTGCCCCTGTCAGGTCACTGGCAATCAGCGCCCCTGACAGGTCCGCACCATCGAGTGTTGCTTTCAGCAACTGCGCCTGGAACAAATTGGCGTCTTTGAGGTTGGCTTTGGTCAGATTGGCTTCCAGCATCCAGGCCTGATCCAGAATTGCGC
>JAHEGF010000165.1 GCA_024645155.1 Phyllobacteriaceae bacterium
TGACTATTTCCGCGCCAACAAAATGGAATATGAACTGGTGGCGTTCGAAAAGGCCGACGAAGTCGTTGCAGCCTATGACGCTGGCCGTTGCGACATCTATACCACTGACCAGTCAGGCCTTTATGCCCAGCGGCTGAAACTGACAAATCCTGACGAGCATATCGTTCTACCGGAAATCATCTCGAAGGAACCGCTTGGACCTGTTGTTCGCCAGGGCGATGACCAGTGGGCCGATATCATCAAATGGACGCATTTTGCGATGGTAACGGCCGAAGAACTCGGCATCACACAGGCAAATGTCGACGAAATGGCTGGTTCCGACAAACCGGATGCCAAACGCCTTTTGGGGTCTGAAGGTGAGTTCGGTACCCCGCTCGGAATTGACAACAAGTGGGCCTATAACATCATCAAGGCCGTCGGCAACTATGGCGAAACCTTTGAACGCAATGTGGGGCCGGACACTCCGCTCGCCATTTCGCGCGGTCTGAACGCGCTTTGGTCGAAGGGTGGCCTCCAATACGCACCACCTATCCGATAATCAGGTAAAGTATTCGCCCGGCTGGTAACAGCCGGGCGAATCGTATCACTATGCACAAAATGTGGATCTCCAGATTTTTTACATGGTGATCATAACGAAACGGCACCGAAGAGCGCCGGGAGAACAATCGAAGGGGAGTAGGCATGGCGGTTGATACCGGCATTGCGGGCGACGGTGCACCCAAGGTTGCGCTGTTAAACGATCCAAAGATACGCGGCCTGATATTTCAGGTAATCCTGTTGGCAATAGTTGTCTGGCTTGCCTATACCGGCATTCAAAACATGTTTGCCAATTTGCGCGCCGCCAACATCGCTTCCGGTTTCGGCTTTCTTGAACGCAACGCCGGTTTTGCGATCAGCCAGTCTTTGATTGAATACAGTCAGGCTACCTCGACCTATGGCAGGGTGTTCTGGGTCGGGTTCCTCAACACCATCATGATTGCCGTGATCGGCATAATTCTCGCGACGCTTATCGGATTTACAGTTGGAATTGCCAGGCTTTCAAAAAACTGGGTGATCCGGAAGCTGGCAACCGTCTATGTCGAAACCCTGCGCAACATACCTTTGCTTTTGCAGATTTTCATTTGGTATTTTGCCGTGCTTCGCCTGCTGCCGGGCCGCCGCGAATCTTGGGACCTTGGCATTTTCGGCCAGATGAACATTTCGGGATGGTATGCGCCAAAGCCGATATTTTCTGATGGCGCCTCGCTCATCAGTTGGGCATTACTGTTTGGCATTGTCGCAACTTTTTTCATACATCGTTGGGCACGCAAGAGACAGGAAGCAACCGGCGAGCAGTTCCCGGTATTTCTAACGGCGCTCGGTTTGATACTCGGTCTCCCCCTGATCGCCTATTTCGTTGCCGGCATGCCGTTGAGCTTCGAATATCCCGTTGCCGGTAATTTCGGCCCCAAGGGCGGCGCCCGCCTTTATCCGGAATTCATTGGCCTGTTGCTGGCTTTGTCGTCCTATACCGCGACCTTTATTGCCGAGATCGTACGCGCCGGCATTCTTGCCGTCAGCAAGGGGCAGACTGAGGCATCACTGGCTTTGGGTCTGCGCTCGGGGCAGGCGCTGCGGCTGGTAATCATACCTCAGGCCATGCGGATTATCATTCCGCCGCTGACCAGCCAGTATCTTAACCTGACCAAGAACTCGTCATTGGCGGTGGCGATTGCCTTCCCCGATTTGGTTTCGGTTTTTGCCGGTACTGCACTGAACCAGACCGGTCAGGCTGTCGAAATCCTGCTGATGACGATGCTGACCTATCTTGGACTGTCGCTGCTAACATCGGCATTCATGAACTGGTTCAATCAGAGAATGGCTTTGGTGGAGAGATAAGATGGTGAAAAAAACCACCCCGGCCAGGAAAAAGCCTGCAGCGCGCGCGAAAACAGCAGCAAAAAAATCCGCACCTGCAAAAAAAATGGCCGCCAGCACCAGTGCTGTTTCGGTTGCATATGTACGCACGGAAATGCTGGAGGAGAACGAAGCGCCGATTTCGACGCACGGTTTTACCCATTGGGCCCGCACCAACCTGTTTCCCGACTGGTACAACACTGTTCTCACGCTGTTTGCGATTTTTCTGATCTACAAGATCGTTCCGCCGCTTTTCAATTTTGCATTCGTCCAGGGCGTGTTTTCCGGCGCAGACCGTACCGTTTGTGCCACCGAAGTGCAGGGCGGGGTGCGCAGTGCCGATTGGTTCGGCGGCTGCTGGGCCTATGTCGGGGCCTATTTCAACCAGTTCATCTATGGCCGTTATCCGGACACCGAGCAGTGGCGTGTCAATCTGACCGGGATATTGTTCTTCGGCGGCTTGATCCCGTTGCTGATGCCCAACGCTCCTTACAAACGCGAGAACCTGGTATTCATGGCCCTGATTTACCCGGTTGTCGGTTTCATCCTTCTGACCGGCGGACACCTGGACCTGAACGGTTTTCTGCTTCCCGACAGCCTGATGGCTCCAAGCTTCGCGAAGTTCTGGATCGATTTTTTGATCATAGTGGCTCTTATGGTGGCGATAGCCTACGCGGCCGCGCGCGGTTCCGACAGCGACCCGATGCCGGGCATAAAGATTGCGCTGGCAATTGCCGGGGGGCTCGCGGTCATTCTGTTGCTTTTCTCCATCAATTTCGGTCTCGAACACGTTGAAACGGAGCGTTGGGGCGGGCTGCTTGTCACACTGGTAATTGCAGTTACCGGCATCGCTGCTTCGTTGCCGCTTGGCATAGCGTTGGCACTGGGCCGCCGCTCCGAAATGCCTATCGTCAAGTTCCTGTCAGTGGTGTTTATCGAGTTCTGGCGCGGTGTTCCGCTGATTACCGTGCTTTTCATGTCATCGGTAATGTTGCCGCTGTTCCTGCCGGAAGGTGTGACATTCGACAAGTTGCTTCGCGCACTGATTGGTGTGGCGCTGTTTTCCGCCGCCTACATGGCGGAGGTTGTGCGTGGCGGCCTGCAGGCTATCCCCAAGGGACAATATGAGGGTGCCCAGGCGCTTGGCCTGAACTTCGGCCAGATGATGCGGATGATCGTGCTGCCCCAGGCTTTGAAGCTTGTGATACCGGGCATCGTCAACACCTTCATCGGTCTTTTCAAAGACACGACACTGGTGCTGATCATCGGACTGTTCGATTTCCTCGGGCAGATCCAGTCTTCGTTTACCGATCCGACCTGGGCATCTCCGGTACAGTCGCTGACCGGATACATGTTTGCCGCCTTTGTCTATTTCTGTTTCTGTTTCGGCATGTCGCGCTATTCCATCTTTATGGAAAACCTGCTCGACACTGGCCACAAGCGATAAGAAAGGAATCCACCGATGAGTGAAAATGCTGTGGCTGCAGAGGAGCTTCGCGCCGACCGGACGCGGATGCACATCTCCGATACCGAAGTAGCGGTGGAAATCGTCGACATGCATAAATGGTATGGCGATTTTCATGTGCTCAAGGACATCAACCTGAAGGTCATGCGCGGAGAACGCATTGTCATTGCCGGTCCGTCAGGCTCGGGAAAGTCGACAATGATCCGCTGCATCAATCGTCTGGAAGAGCACCAGAAGGGCAAGATTGTTGTCGACGGCATCGAATTGACCAACGATCTGAAAAAGATCGATGAGGTGCGCCGCGAAGTCGGTATGGTGTTCCAGCACTTCAATCTTTTTCCGCATTTGACCATCCTGGAAAACTGTACGCTGGCGCCAATCTGGGTCCGGAAAATGCCCAAGAAGGAAGCTGAGGATGTCGCGATGCACTTCCTCACGCGCGTCAAGATTCCCGAGCAAGCAAACAAATATCCCGGCCAGTTGTCAGGCGGCCAGCAACAGCGTGTGGCAATCGCCCGTTCGCTGTGCATGAATCCGCGTATCATGCTGTTTGATGAGCCTACATCGGCTCTCGATCCCGAAATGATCAAGGAAGTGCTCGACACCATGGTAGGCCTTGCCGAAGAGGGCATGACCATGTTGTGCGTAACCCACGAAATGGGTTTTGCCCGTCAGGTCGCAAACCGAGTCATTTTCATGGATGAGGGACAGATCGTCGAACAGAACGAACCCGACCAGTTCTTCGATAATCCGCAACACGAGCGCACAAAGCTGTTCCTGAGCCAGATATTGCACTGATCGAATTGCACGCAACCCAATATAGTAGGGGAAGGATTGGCGGCTACTCCGTAAAGCAATGGTGCGGGAGTGGCCGCATTTATTTTGACTATTGATAGTGGCAACGTCTGCAAACCGGAATATCGGCGCTGCATCCCAAACGTGTTACTCGAAGATTGTTAGCCACTGATTGCCGCGACAGCGTCATATCCGTAGATCGGATCCAGTCCTTTCGCCAACGCCTCGGGTGACTTTGACTGCAGGATGAAATTCCGCGCCATCGCGACCGGGCCGCTCGCATGCCAGGTGAAGCGGTTGAAATCTCCGCGTTTGGCGACCATGGCAATGCGCGGCTTTCGTACGGCTTCATATGCCGCAAGGGCAGGGGCAATTCCACCGCTTTTGTCCCTGAGGGATAGGGCAAGTGAGGCGGCATCTTCAATTGCCATGACCGCACCCTGCGCTGAAAACGGTGTCATGGCATGCGCAGCATCGCCAACAAGTGCCAGCCCCCTTGGATCGGTCCAACTGATTCCGGCCGACACCGTGTGGATCGGCCACCCCAGCCACTCCGCCTGTCCGGCCATTGCCGATTTTATTGCAGCATGCCAGTTTTCGGTTGCAATCCGCAGGTCGTCATTTGCCGATGGCACATTCCAGCTTTTGTCGATTTTCCGCCCCTTGGTAATGGCCACCAGATTGATCGCCTTGCCGGCCGAGACCGGATAAGCGACAAGGTGACCATGCGGATCCAGAAATTCCGTGACTTCCATGGGAGAGATTATCGCGGGATCGATCACATCGGCAGGGACTGTCTTCCGCCACGCTGTGTACCCCGAAAATCTGTCATGACCGGAACCGGTAAGCTGTTTGCGGACTACAGACCATACACCATCCGCGCCGACGGCAACATCGCATGGGAAAGTGCATTTTCCTTCCTGGTTCTTTGCCGTAACAGAAACGCCGGAGACATCAAGATCCACGCGCTCGACAGCAGTTGACGTAAACGTCTCCACTCCCGCGCGTCCCTTGACACCTTCCAGCAGGGCCGCGTGCAAATCAACGCGGTGGGCGGTCAGATACGGTCCGCCCCAGCGTTCAGCCGCACGCGATCCAAGTTCGACTTCCGCAAGTGTTTTCAGCGTATTGGCGGCACGCAGACGCAGGCGCTTCGGCTCGACGCAGTATTGCCGCAGTGTGTCCAAAATTCCCATTGCCGCCAGAATGCGCGTCGCATTTGGAGATATTTGCAGGCCGGCACCAACTTCGCCAAATCCCGGTGCGCGTTCCAGTACCGTGACGTCCATGCCGATATCGGCAAGCCAGATAGCACTGGCAAGGCCCGCGATACCGCCACCGGCCACTAGCGCAGATTTAGGGGGTTTGCCGTCAGGCATTGTCAGCACCGGAAAGGTTCGTGCGGGCCGGAAGTCATGTCTGCCTTCGTTTAGGCGCTTTCAAGTTGATATACACAATCGGCGGGCTTGCTTTCGCCGGCATCGACTTTTGGATTGAAGCGATAAAGCGTCGAACAATACGGACACACTTTCTCGTCTTCGGATCCCAGATCGAGAAAGACATGCGGATGATCAAACGGTGGTTCCGCTCCGACGCACATGAACTCCCGGACGCCAATTTCCACGGTGTCGTGTCCGGCGCTGTTATGAAAATGGGTGATCGCGCTGTGAGCCATATCTGCCTCTGTCTGTTTTAGTTTGTTGTTGTCAATGTGACACATGCATCTGGAACATAAACAAAATCTTTGCAAGACTGTGCTAGGAAACGAGCATGAATGAGATAAAGCCAGGATATTCCGAATTTACCGGGCCAGCAGTCGTTGAAGCGGCTTTGGGCAAAAAAAGCCCTGAGCGTTTCATCAATCGCGAATTTTCTTGGCTGCAGTTCAATCGCCGTGTTCTCGAGGAGTCGCAGAATATTTGCCATCCGCTACTCGAGCGGGTGCGCTTCCTGTCCATTTCAGCCGCAAACCTCGATGAATTCTTCATGGTCCGTATCGCTGGCCTGGCCGGCCAGGTACGCGAAAGCATTACAACAACGAGCGCCGACGGCCGCACGCCGGAGCAGCAGCTGGAACAAGTGCTGATCGAGGTGCTCAAGCTACAATTCGATCAGCATGAATGCCTTGCCGACCTGCTGCAGGAATTGAAAGCGGAAGGTATCGATCTGATCAGGCCCTCGGAATTGCGAAAATCGGAGAGAAAATGGCTCGACAGCCGGTTTCTCGAGGACATTTTCCCGGTACTGACGCCATTGTCGATTGATCCGGCTCATCCATTTCCGTTTATTCCCAATCTCGGCTTCTCGATGGCGTTGCAGTTAAGGCGGCGAAAAACCGGTGAACCGATGGTTGCCTTGCTGCGCTTGCCGACCGCCTTGCCGCGTTTCATAGCCTTGCCGCAACTGGGAACCTCACTACGCTATGTCCGTCTGGAAGATGTCGTCGGCATGTTTATCGGAAAACTGTTTCCCGGCTATTCGATCGATGGCGCGGGCACTTTCCGTGTCATCCGCGACAGCGACATCGAGGTGGAGGAAGAAGCCGAAGATCTCGTTCGCCTGTTTGAAAGCGCACTGAAACGCCGCCGCCGCGGCTCGGTTATTCGCATCGAATTCGACGTCGAGATGCCGGAATCGCTGCGCGATTTTGTTGCTGGCGAACTGGGTGTTGCCGATACGCGAATTAGTGTGCTGACCGGTTGGCTGGCGCTCAGTCAGATCGCAGAAATCGTCTCGGCACCGCGTCCTGACCTGCGTTACGAGCCGTACAATCCAAGGTTCCCCGAGCGGATTCGCGAACATGGCGGCGATTGCCTTGCTGCAATCCATGAAAAAGATATTGTCATTCATCACCCTTATGAATCCTTTGACGTCGTCGTTCAGTTTCTCCGGCAGGCTGCCGCAGACCCGGATGTCGTTGCGATCAAACAGACGCTTTACCGTACTTCGAACGAAAGCCCGATCGTCCGAGCGCTTGTTGACGCGGCCGAGGCCGGAAAATCCGTTACGGCGCTGGTCGAGTTGAAAGCACGCTTCGACGAAGAGGCCAACATTCGCTGGGCGAGGGACCTCGAACGGGCAGGCGTTCAGGTGGTATTCGGGTTCATTGAGCTGAAAACCCA
>JAHEGF010000166.1 GCA_024645155.1 Phyllobacteriaceae bacterium
TCGATGAATTCGCACCGCTGGCCGTGGTCAAGTGCGCGCTTGAGAACACGGGTAAAGGCGTAAAGGTCGATTGCCTGCTGCTCGGCCTGCTCACCGGCTTCAATGAGCTTGCGCAATTCGACACCATCAATTCCGTAGGCTTCTGAAAGAACCTCGTTCAGGCGCGCCTTCTCATCATCCCTGCGGATACCGTCAGCATCAATGACATGAAACATGAGCGCCACCGAGGCGACACGCGGATCTTCGGGGGAATATCCAGGTGCCGCTTCCTGTGAAGGCGCCAGCCCCTTCAGGAGCGCCGACAAGCGGTCCAATACATTCATGTCAACTCCCCGAACCCGTAATATGCGCCAATAGGAATACTTTGCGTTTTTGATATCGGATTCTTTGCGAAATGCAAAACGTGACCGTGGCGATCATCGGGCCACAGCCCCAGGCTTGCTGCCTAGAACAGCCGGAACCGTTTCGGCTTTTCTTCAGCCTCTTCTGCGCTCGGGCCGGGATCATCGGGCAGCTTTCGAAGCGCCGCCTCGTCGCCGGAATCGCCTTCCTTTTGGTCTTGCGCTTCGGCTTTTAACGCAGCCGGTGGTACGGCGTTCTCACCCGGTTTGACCGGTTCATCTGCCTCCGTCACCGGCGCTTTGTCCGGAGAATCGTCTTCAATATCGTCTGCAAGAATTTCGGCATCGACCGTAGAGGCGCCTTTTTGCTCGCCGTCACCGATGAAGGACCCGGTTGCCGGGGCCAGTGCCGGCAACTTGTCAATGTCCAGTTCATCTATTGCCGGACCGACCTGCTCGACTGGAACCCGCCACTCGAACGCATCAAGCCTGCCGGTGACCGGGGACAGCGGAGCCCACTTGTCCGATACGATACCGTCGGCGGTCCATGCAGGGTCGCGGGCTGCTCGTACGGCTTTCGACAACCAGAAACGAATGCGGCCCTGGTCGCCAGTCTGCGCTTCCTCGATGTCGGCAAGAAGAAGATAGGCGCCTTCGCGCGGCTCGAGGC
The DNA here is from genome assembly GCA_024645155.1 of Phyllobacteriaceae bacterium. Taxonomy (GTDB): domain Bacteria; phylum Pseudomonadota; class Alphaproteobacteria; order Rhizobiales; family Rhizobiaceae; genus JAHEGF01. The sequence goes on from JAHEGF010000166.1 coordinate 1,012, forward strand.
GCAACGCGCCCTCCGCAGCCTCGCGGGCCCGGTCATATTCGGTTGCCTCATAGGCGGAGCGAGCAACTGCAAGCAGCGATTCGGCGCTATTCTGCTTGATCGATGCCAGCCGTTCTGCCCGCTTCAGACGGTCATGGGCGGAATCTCCGGGCCGGGCGCGAACAAAGGCTTCCGCGATCTCGGGATGAGGTGTTTTCTTCCAGATCGCCTCCAGCAATTTCGAACCGCGGCGCATGTCACCGTCGCGAAACAGGGCGCGCGAAGCCGTGACCGCGGCGGGCACAAGGTCCGGCGCCAGCTTGGCGGCTTCCTGCGCTGCTTTCCTCGATCCCGCCTGGTCGCGGTCGAACTCGTCCATGGCCTTTGCCGTCAGCAATACGGCGCGGCGGCGATCGGCATCAGCCTTGTCGATCTGCCTGGTAGAGCGCTGTGTTTCCACAAGCGCAAGAGCGGCATCCCACTCGCCTTGTGCCGTCTTGAATTCGAGGGTCGCATTTGAAGCCCATTGCAGATGCGGAGCGATCTCGGCAGCGCGTTCGGCATAATGGCGCGCGACATCGTTTTCCGACAGGCGTTGCGCCTCGAGGAACAGCCCGCGCAAACCGAGAACCCGCGTTTCCGGGTCGTCGACCATGGCTTCGAATTTTTTGCGCGCCTTCTCATGGTCGCCCTCCAGAAGACTGGACTGGGCGTCAAGCAATACCAGGAGCGGTTCCTGGTCTGAACTGAGCAATTTGGAAGCCTGTGTCGTCATGCGCCTGGCCAGGCCGGTGTCGCCTGCACCGGCAGCGATCATGCCGGTCGACAGGGACTGATAGCCGCGGTCCCGTTTGCGGGCGCGGAAATAGCGTCCGACGGAACGCGGACTGTTCCAGACAGCTTTCAGCAGCCACCAGCTGATCATGATGGTTGCAACGAGTGCTGCTGCAGCGACGGCCGCAACCATGACCGTCACTTCGTAGCGCATTCCGGCGATGGTCATGATCAGGACGCCCGGCCGGTCGGCCAACCAAGAGAACCCGACGCCAAGGGCAAAAACAAGGATGAGAAACAGCAAAGTGCGGATCATGGTGCGTTTCCTTAGTTGTTTTCGCCGGGCGCAAGTGCCCCGGAAACCGTTTCGGCAACAATCGCGTTAGCGGTCATCCGCGCCCTTATTGACGCCACGAGATCTGCGGCGGCCGGTTTTGCGATGTCCGGCAGGGCCGCGGCTTCCCGGACCGCCGTCTCCAGATCGCTCGCGCCCAGGGCAGCTTCCATCCGGGCGACGATTGCGGCGACCGATTCACCTTCGACCTCACCGACAGGGCGGACCTTGACGAGGGATCGTGCACTGGAAAACAACCGGTCGACGACACCGGCGTCCTCGGGCATCGAGTTTGCCGCGGCGATGATGCTGTCGGCTGCTGCAGCCATCCCTTTTTGCAAGGCGGACACAGTCGGAACCCCGGCGGCGGCCAATCCGCTCAGGGCTTCAACATTGGGATCCGGGGCGCCGCCCGGATTTGCAACCGCGGCATAGGTTTCCAGTTCGGACATGAACGGCAAACCGCGATCGATTGCTGATTTCAGGGCCGCAGCAGCGATGGCGCGGGCAACTCTCGGCTGCTCGGACTGGGCTGCGATCGCCGCCGACAATTTGCTGACTTCGCCGGCCAGATCATCGATACGGGCGCTCAGCGCGTCGTTGCCCAGCGCAGCCGAATCCGAAACGGTAAGCAGTTGCGTTTCCAAAGCGGTCAGCTTTCCGGCAATTTCCGCTGCCGCTCCGGCGTCAGCCACGGATTGTTCAAGCCGGGCTGATGTTGTTTCCAGGGCGTCCAGACGGCTTGCGATCCGGGATATTGCAGCCGTGTCGCCGGCCTCGCCGCCCGATATGGCCTTTTCGAGGCCCGCAACCTTGGCGTCGATAGCTTCCAGTTGTAGCCGAACGCCATCAACTGCGGCGCTCATTTCCCCGGTTTTGGATAGCGCCTGGCTAACGGCTTGTTCAGCCAGGCTGCGGCTTTGTTCGGGAAGCCCGGAGACCGACTGTTCCATTGTTGTCACGCGGTCGCGCATTTCGCTTACCGCTACCGAAAGGGCTTCGGAGCCGGTTCCTGCTCCAGGGGCGGCTAGCAGCCCGGCCCATTGCAAACCGGCAGCGCCAGCAAGCGCGACAACGCCACCGGCAATTGCCGTCATAGGGGAAAAGCCCGAACGCTGCTGCTTTGTTTCAGGTGCCTTTTTCGGGGTCTCGGTCTTCGGTGCGCCGCCCTTACCGTCATCACCTTTGCCTGCCGCCGGCGAAGGGGATTTGCTTGCCGTGCTGTCAGCAGGTTTGCCTTCCGGCGCAGGTTTTTGCGGGCTTGATGGTGTTGCCCCGGCCGATTCGGCCTTGGCAGGCTTATCCGCTTCAACCGCTTCGAGATTGATTGTTACCGGTTGCTTGGTCGATTTTACGTGGCGTGCCGCACGCTGTTTGGCCATGACCGAACTCCACACAGATGAACTGGACGGGCGATAGGAATACCATTCCCAAAAAATTATCTATCATATCCGCCATGGAGCGAAAGGGAGATTCGAAACACGGTCAGGGAAATCGGTGATTCAGCATTTCAAGCAGTTTGCCTTCTTCGGGACTGGAGGCTGTCAAGATCTGTCCGGCCGGAATGGCGAGCATTGACCGGGAAATTCGTGGCGAAAGCGAAAAAAACAATGTCTTATCAGTAATTTGCGGGAAAGAGTCGTTGATGCACAATTCCATCAGCACGGAAACTGATTTCGCTGAATGTACAAGCACCGCATCAATAGGAGCGCCTCCCGCGGCAATCTCTATATCGTTAGTTGAATAACTGACTTTTTTGGTATCATAGGTTTCAAGCGGTGTCGTCATTATCCCGGCATTGGACAATATGGCCTCGAGCTCCGGACGCCGGACCCGTCCGCATGGATAAGCGACACGGGATCCCGCTGAAATGTAAGAGGCAACGAAACGGGCGAGATCCGTCGCATCACCGGAGCCGGTGTAGGCGAGATTCAATCCCGCCGCCGCTGCCATTTCTGCCGAGCTTTTTCCGACAGCAAAAACCGGCGCCTGGCCCAGCGATTGCGTGAGTGCAGGCGATGCATGACGCACCGAATTCGGGCTGGAAATGACAACGGCGTCAGGGACTGCCTTGAGTGCGGTGCATTCAAGGGTGGCAATTTCGGTCAACGGAAATGCAACCGGATCAAATCCCGCCTTCCTCAGCCGGCCTGCCGTTTCTGCGTTGCCAGGCTGCGGCCGAATGACCAGGACCCGCGGTTTCATCTAGGTCCAGCTTTCAAAGAACCCGGCTCCGGCCTTGGCGCGGACTGCCTCGCCGGCACGGTATCCGATTTCCGATGCATCATCGGCTTTGCCATCCATGACAATATCGTGGGATATCACGCCATCGGGGGTCAGGATCATTCCGAAAAATTGCAGAAACTGCCCGTCAAGTGCGGCGTGTCCTGCGATCGGTGTGCGGCATGACCCGTCGAGAACCTCAAGAAAGGCCCGTTCACATGCAAGCGCGTGACCTGTAGCGGCGTCATGCAGGGCCTCGATCCACTCCAGGGTTTTGCGGTCGCCAATTCTGGTTTCAATGCATATCGCACCCTGGCCGGGGGCAGGTGGAAAGACATCAAGCGGCAGAACGGCAGTTGCCGCATCTTCCATCCCCAACCGTCGCAAGCCGGCAAGTGCCAACAGTGTAGCACTGGCGACGCCGTCGTCCAGTTTGCGCAATCGGGTTTGCACATTGCCGCGGAACTCGACGACCACCAGATCGGGCCTGGCGCGGTGTACCAGTGCCTGGCGGCGCAGCGACGACGTGCCGATGGTAGCACCATCGGGCATTTCGAACAGGGTAGAAACGGACGGACTCAAAAACGCATCGCGCGGGTCTTCACGGCATAGAAATGCAGACAGTTCCAGTCCGTCCGGCAGCCTGGTCGGCATGTCCTTGGAGGAATGAACCGCGAGATCGATGCGTCCATCAAGAAGCGCCTGTTCGATCTCCTTGGTGAACAGCCCCTTGCCACCGACTTCGGAAAGGGGCCTGTCCTGGATGCGGTCACCCGACGTGTGGATCACCTGGATAGCAATTTCGGTTTCGTCGAGATTACCCGAGGCACAGATCCGGGCGCGGACCTCGCGGGCCTGGGCCAGCGCCAGCGGACTGCCTCGAGTGCCAATTGTCAACGCCGCTGTTTGCATGAAAACCCTTCCGTGGTAACCGCGCACGGGTTGGAGACTGATTTTCGATCTGTCTAACGGGGAAAGAGCGGTCCGGCAACATGGACATGACACACGTTGATCTGCAGGTGCTCGGCATCGAATCGAGCTGCGACGAAACATCGGCCGCGGTTGTCCGTCTGCACGGATACGGACCCCCGGAAATCCTGTCGAACATCGTATTCAGCCAAATCGATGAGCACAGTGCCTTTGGCGGTGTCGTGCCGGAAATCGCCGCACGGGCCCACACGGAGCGCCTCGACGGAATCATCAAGTCGGCGCTCGATGAATCGGGTCTTGGACTTGCAGCAATGGATGCGGTTGCCGTTACCTCGGGGCCTGGTCTTGTTGGCGGCCTGATCGCCGGCCTGATGACGGCCAAGGCAATCGCGGCTGCTACCGGCAAACCGCTTTTTGCCATCAATCATCTGGAGGGCCATGCGCTGTCGCCGCGCCTGGCGGGCAAAGCCGAATTCCCCTACGTGCTGCTTCTGGTTTCCGGCGGGCACACGCAGATAGTTGTGGTCAAGGGTGTGGGTGACTACGAGCGCTGGGGATCGACGCTTGACGATGCCCTGGGCGAAGCGTTCGACAAAACCGCCAAGTTGCTGGCGCTTGGTTATCCCGGTGGTCCGCAGGTGGAAATCATGGCGGCGGATGGCGTTTCCGGTTGTTTCAACCTGCCGCGGCCACTGCGCGGAGAACCCGGATGCGATTTCTCGTTTTCCGGCCTGAAGACAGCCGTGCGGCAAAATGCCGAGGCTGCCGCACCCCTTTCGCAACAGGATGTTGCAAACCTGTGCCGCGCATTTCAGGAAGCCGTTACCGAAACCCTGGCCGAGCGTGTCGGAAATGCGCTTGGACGTTTCCGCGACGACTACCCGGATCTCGCCAATGCGGCGCTGGTGGTTGCCGGTGGCGTCGCTGCAAACGCAGCGATCCGCGGAACGCTCAAGGATGTTGCCGAACACCATTCGATGCATCTCATCGCACCACCGCCGGAACTGTGTTCCGATAACGCGGCGATGATTGCCTGGGCGGCGATTGAGCGCATCAGGTCCGGCATAGAACCGGGGGACGGGCTTGCGGCTGCACCGCGTGCGCGCTGGCCGCTTGATGAACAAGCGGCTCCAATGCTTGGTTCGGGCAAGCGGGGGGCAAAGGCATGACCGAAAGGCCGATCGCAATTCTTGGAGGAGGCGCATGGGGGACAGCACTGGCAGCCACCATTAGAATGGCCGGGCGGGATGTCCGGCTCTGGGCGCGAAATGGTGACGTCGCGCAATCCATTACCGAAAAGAAACGCAACAATGACTATCTGCCCGGCATTGATCTGCCGCAGGGGATCAAGGCGACATCGGAAATGGCCGAAGTGCTTGACGGCGCGGAATGCATTCTGGCCGTTGTTCCGGCGCAGACACTGCGCACCGTGCTGACCACACACGCGGGGTTGTTTCGACGCGGGTCACCGGTCGTGTTGTGCGCCAAGGGCATTGAACGCACCACCGGGCTCTTGATGTCGCAAGTGACGCACCAATGCCTTCCGGATATTCCGGAGACCGAAATCGGGGCCTTGTCGGGACCAAGTTTTGCAACTGACGTTGCCAGGGGTCTGCCTACGGCTGTCACCGTTGCCGCCGGGAACCCGAAGCTCGCCCAGGCGCTTGCAGGACTATTATCGGGACCGGCTTTCCGGTGTTACTCGACAACGGATCTGACCGGCGTCGAAGTTGGCGGGGCCTTGAAGAATGTACTGGCCATTGCCGCGGGAGCGGTCGATGGAGCGGGACTTGGCGCCAGTGCAATTGCGGCAATGGTAACGCGCGGCTTTGTTGAGTTGCGGCGTATAGGCGCCGGGCTTGGTGCTCGGCCCGAAACAATGATGGGGCTGTCCGGGCTCGGCGACCTGATCCTGACCTGCTCGTCAGAGCAATCACGCAACTATGCCTACGGTCTGGCGCTGGGCCGCGGCCAGAATCTCGAAGGGTTGGCATTGGCGGAAGGCGCGGCAACGGCGGCG
>JAHEGF010000417.1 GCA_024645155.1 Phyllobacteriaceae bacterium
AGCTGGCATCGTTCAGCGTGACCGGACACCCTCACCCTTCCAGATGGCGAAACAGATCCAGTCCATCACTTTCCGGGCCCGCAGCGACGCCATTCAGACCAGCCAGCGGCGGGTGGTCGTTATCGACACCAAGGCGATGCAGATCCGGTACTTGCAAAAGGATGAAATCACGCTGCCTGAAAGCCATTTCCTGAAGGTTCTCGCAGGCCAGGAACTGGTCGCCGCCGACGGCCAGGTTCTGCTGGTGTTTCTGCCGGACGGAAGTTCATCTGGTGCCGAAATCACACTCGCCGACGACCGGAAACAAACGGCGCTGATCAAGGTGAACTGGCTGACGGGCCTTCCGGTCATCTCCGGGGGAACCGTGAATTGAATACGCGAAACAGCCAGGACGGGTTTACACTGCTGGAGACCATTCTGGCGTTCCTGATCCTGTCGATCTCTATGGGCGTTGCGGTGGAAACCATCTCGCGCGGCGGGATGACATTTCGCCGTGCCGGCGACCTGGAAAAAGCATCCTTGGTCCTCTCGGAACTGGCGGTAAACCAGTTGAAAGGGATCAACAAGGCCGAACGCACCGACGGCAAGGGCGACGACGGGGAAAGCTGGACCTTGATCAGCAATGCGGCCGGCCTGACCAACAACAAACCAACTTTTGCTGTGCGCATTTCCATTCGGCCGAGAGGCGAAAGCGGACCGGTTTTTGACTATTTGTCGTTTGTTACCAACGGCAAAACGCAATGAGTGCATTTCGCGACAACAGGAAAACGCAGGGCTTCCTGCTGATCGAGATGCTGATAGCCTTGTCGGTGATTGCGATCATGGCAGGCCTGATGAGCCGATTTCTCGGTCAACTCGGTGCCATTTCGCGCCTGGAGGCGGAAATCACGCTGCAAAGCGAGCTTGACGCCGGCGCCAGTTATTTGCGGAAAATCCTTTCGGATGCCAAACCGGTTCGTCTGCTCGACGCAGAGCCCGATACGAATCCGATGATGGAAGGCAAAAGCGGCAGCATACGGTTTGCAACAATAACCCGGCAAGGACTGCACGCGCTTGCACTCAGGGATGTCCATCTATTTGTGTCACGCGGGCAAAACGGCAATCGCCTGCTTCATACGGTTACCCCGCGCCGGATCGCAAACGGTAAAATGATCGCGCCTGCGAGTGCGATTTCGATACTTGAGAATATCGATTCGCTCGAACTGGAATATGGCAAGAGCGGTGTCTGGAGCGCCAGTTGGGGCAGTGACGGTGAACTGCCGGAGGCAATACGGCTGAGGATCACGAGAAATACAGGTAAAAAGACGATTACCGCTGCCGCGGTCGCTCGCATCGCGAAACGTTAAAAGCAATGTTTTTTAAATTGTTATACTTGAAAGTCAAATATCCAGTGTAAAACCGGCTATCCTTCTCTACAATAAATTTCGCTATTTCCGCTCGAATTACCTGTAGCTGTGTTGGACAAGTTGTCGCACTTGGCCTAAGGTTTTTGTCCAAAACAAGTATTCGGAAAGGGAGAGCATTCCGATGAAACGATCAACGACATGGCTGGCCGCGTTCGCGTTGGCTGCAATCGGTGCAGGATCCGTATCAGCGGAAAGTCCGCTGAACGCAGCAGGCACGCTACGTGGTTCCCAAGTGAGTTTTTCACTTGGCGGCGATTACAAGAATGTTACGCTGACAGTTTCCGGGCCGAATGGATTTTATGCTCGGTCCTATTCCGAAACCGGCGCCCCTTCAATTGACCTCATCAGGGCCGGAGCAACCGCCGACGGCACCTATACCTACGAAATCACCGCAGCGACATCAGAAACCGCGGTAAATGCCAACCCGATGGACAATGGGCGCGGCGGCGTTGATCCCCAGGCTACGACCGTTGGAGCGTCAACATCCGGCAGTTTCGTCGCAAAGGGCGGACTGATCGTAAAACAGAACAGCAATATCAAAGAAGGCGATTAGCAGCCTGTCTGGATGCCAACCCGGTTTGAAGGGACTACACAATGAGAGCGATGAAAAAGATTCTGACAGGTTCTGCCGCGACAGCCATGGCACTTGGTGCCGGATTGTCCTTTGGAAATGATGCGCGTGCTGACCAGGTCATCAACGACGACCTGATCGTCAGTGGCAGCATATGTGTCGGATTTGATTGCGTGAATGGTGAGAACTTCGGCTTTGACACGTTGCGCCTGAAAGAAAACAACCTGCGTATCAAATTCCAGGACACCAGCAACTCTGCAAGTTTTCCGACCCGTGACTGGCAGATCACGGTCAATGACAGCTCCAATGGTGGTCAGAACAAGTTTTCGAT
>JAHEGF010000167.1 GCA_024645155.1 Phyllobacteriaceae bacterium
CGCCCTGCTGCGGTCCCAGGCCGGCAACCGGTTGTACACCCCACGTCCCTCTTACAAGGGCATTGTTTTCCTTGAGTCCTTTCATCAAAGGTGAATTCTGGCTCAAGGCCGGATGCCCCGGTTCACACACGAGCCACACATGAATGACCAGAACGCCCGCGCGCCTGCAGGCCTCGGCAAGCCGGCGAATGTTTTCGACGACGTTTTGATCTTTTGCATGTTGCGGAGAGCCTGATGCCGCAAAGGCACCGCCGTCGATCATTACGTCATTTTGCATATCCTGGATAATAAGCACACTTTTTCGGCCGTTGATCCGGGGCAAGGTTTCGGCAACTGTAATCTGCCGGGCTCCCGGTGCGGATGGAGTGGCACGGGCCTGTTGTCCCGTTCCGTCTTGCACCGATGGTTGCGGTTTCCGCAGTGCTGAATGCGACACCAGCATGAACGGTTCCATTCGCGGTTTGACTTTTGTTTTCACCGAATAGACCGAGGTGGTAGAGGCCATGAAAAGCGTGTCCCAATTCTCTCCGCCCCAATGCATGTTGGCCACCATCAGCGGCACTGAAACCTTGCCTAACAACTGGCCGTGAAAGGAATAGACCCAGATACCGCCTGGAGCTGTAACCCATACGTTGCCCTTTTCATCGGATTTCATACCGTCGGGAAGGCCGGGTTTCAGCTCGTCCTTGATTCCGCTGGCAAATATCCGGTCATTGATCAACCGCCCATCCGGAGCAATATCAAACATCCGGATATTGGCCTGCTCCGTGTCGTTGACCCACATCCAGCGCTGACAAGGTGAAAATGTCAGGCCGTTGGGCTGGCTGAACATGTAGCGGTCACACACCAGTTGCGGCTCATCACCAGGCCGGTGACTGGGCGGCAGCCGGTAGACACCCTGAAACCCGAGTTGGGTCGGGCGCGGTACACCATAGTGTTCCATGCGGCCATATGTCGGATCTGTAAAATATATCGAACCGTCATTTCCGACCACAATATCATTGGGTGAGTTTAGTTCCCGCCCCTCGAAATGCGAGCACAGCACTTGGCGTGTTCCGTCCGCCATGAAGCGGGCGACAGAAGATGTCGAATGCTCGCAGACAAGCAGATTCAGGTCGGCATCATAGGTCATGCCATTGCCCTTGTTGGATGGTCGCATGACTTCCTTGATGCCCGTGGAGTCCCACCGCCTGCGGACATCTCCTGGCATATCCGAGAATAACAGAAAGTGATTTACCGGATGCCAAATCGGCCCTTCGGTAAATATGAACCCGGTTCCGATCTGGGCGACTGGTACATGCTCGTCGATCAAATCGAAGAACGTCGACTCAATTGCAGTGTGGGCCATTTTGATCTCCGGCGCCGGCTGTTTTCCATTTATTCATGTGCCGTGGGCGCGTTCACATCGGGAACCAATTACGTGCAGGTACGGTTTCGACAAGCGGGCCGGGTACGGTCATGCCAAGGCGACCGACAACGTGCTGGTTTTCGATTTTTGCCGGGCGATCGTGAACGGGCAACAGGAATTTGTAATTCGTCAGAAGTTTCTTGATCTGACCCTTTTCCTGCCGCTTCGAACCTGAATGATTGCCTGTTACACGCGGTTCCATCCAGTTGTTGGTATAGACGTGGTTCACGATCTGATCGTTGAAATCATAGATCACATCGCCGCAGATACAGGCCAGGCCTTCGGCAGTTTCGACAATGACATTCATCGAGCCTTCGGTGTGCGCACCGGCTGCCTCGCACCAGACGCCGGGAATGATTTCCTCGGCCCCGGTAATCTCGAGATCGAGAAAACGCATCGCTTCGGGTTCGTAGATCCGTTCGACAAGATGCATGATATCGGGTTTCGGATATTGAGGGTACATGATGCCGGAGACCGAAAACTCCATTTCGCGCCGGTTTAGCACAACTGTCGTGTTCATGGGGAACAGGTCGTCTTTGCCGGCATGATCAATATGCAGATGGGTGTGCAGCACGTAGCGCACATCGCCCATTTTCACGCCGTGGTTGGCGAGTTGGTTTTCGATCATGTTCTCATGATACTGAAGGCCGCGCATGCCCAGGGATTCCATGATCGCATTGTCGCGGTACCCGGTATCGACAACGATTGGATATGTTCCGCCAAGGATAAGAAACCCGTAAACCGGAACCCGCCTGACCCTTCCGCATTCGTGTCCGAGCACGAGAAAGCTGGTTTCAAGTTCGATATCGCCGTAGTCGAGAATGTGAATTGTAAGAGCCATATGGTCCTCCCTGCTAATCTGATGATGCCGCCTAGATCCGGTAAATCCGGGCAGCGGTGTTTTTGAAAATCGCATTTTGCTGTTGTGCGGACAGTTTTGCCGCCGCCTTGCGAAAGGCGGAAAACAGCGCGCCATAACTTGTCCATAATTTTTCAATGGGGAAGTTCGAGCCAAACATGCAGCGCCTGGCGCCGAAGATTTCGACCGTGGTCTGAACCATATCAGCGATGAACCTCGGATCATTCTTGTGGCTGAATGTTCCGAAAGCCGAAAGCTTCGAACAGACATTGTTGCACCTGGCCATCCGTTGCATCCCGGCTTCCCATTTGCTTCGACCTTTGTTCGACATGTCGACGAGCATGCCGGCATGTTGCAAAATGAAGGTCACATCCGGGCACGCATCGGCAAGACCGGCAGCATCATCCATTTGCTCGGCAAATACCTGCAGATCGAAATTCCACCCGTAATCGGCCAGGTGATTGATGTTTTCTCGAACCTTCGGATCGGCTGGCAATCCGGCATTGGGCGCGAACCTGTAGAGCGGGTTCCGGTGCCAGTGGAGCTGCTGGCGAATACCCTTGACCAGCGGAATACGTGCCAGCTTGTCCAGTTGCGGCCGCACATCGGCGACCGTGAAATCGGCGTAGGCAACAATGGCATGAGGCCAACCCTGACCCTCATTCCTAGAAACCGACTCGACCCAGGCAGCTTCGTCTGCGGCCCAGTTCGGCGCCCAGTTGGCCTGAACGTAGACGGATTTCTCGATTCCGCTACCCGACAGATCGGATTTGTACTCATTGATCAGATAGTCGCGCTTGATCGCCGCGTAGGACCCAAATATGCGGGGCTGTTCCGGTCCCAGCAGCCATGGCAGATCTGCTTGGCGCCAAATGTGATGATGCGCGTCGATCATGCGGCTTTCCCCAAATTCAAAACGTAGCTGCAAAGTGCGTTGGTACTGCTGCCATCAGACAGGCTGTCGAGATAAGGCAAAGCCGCAGACAGCGCCTCGGTACGCGGCTCGTAATTCTCATCAGCTGCCAATGGCGACAGCCAGTCCACTCGCCATGCAATGCGCGATATGCGACGCACGGCATCCACCATCATGTCCGGGTCGCCGCGCTCCAGCCCATCTGAAATGATAATGACCAGTGCACCGCGCATCGTGCCGGCAAACCGCGGCACGGAGAGCAACGCGTTCAGTGAATCGCCTATCCGTGTTCCGCCGTCAAAGTCGGCAACCAGTGCGCCAACCCTTGCCAATGCCCGGTCGGCATTTCTCTCCGACAGCGCTTTTGTGACGCGTGTGAGCCGGGTTCCAAAAGTGAAAATCTCGGCACGTTCAGCCACCGTTTTCAGGGCGTGGGCAAATCGAAGGGTTTGCTCGGATTGCTGTTCCATCGATCCGGACACGTCGATCAAAAGCGTAATCGCCCGCTGATGTGGTTTGCGTGTTGTTTTCAACAGTTCGAATACTTCACCATCGCGCCGCACGGCCTGGCGTAGCGATCGTTTCAGATCAAATGCCGAACCTTGGCGCGAGGGTGTCCGCCGGTATGACTTGCGGCGCGGTATCGCCTTGGCAGCCGTTGTCACAAAATGCCGCAAAGACTGATCGTCATCAACGGATGCAAATGTGCGATGGGATAGTGCCTCGCTTGCCGATGCTTCACCACCTATTTCCTGGTCCTGCTCGCTGATATCGATCTCATGGACGCTTTCGCGTTCCTCATGAACCTCGACTTCGTCCTCGTTGTCGTCAGATGCAGCAGGTGCAGACACGGTCTGACCCATGAAATAGGCCCGGAAAAGAGCATCATATTCTGCTTGGCGTTCCTTCGGGATCGCCAGCATTGCCAATCCCGCATTTCTTATATCGGCAATGGAACGCGGGCCGAGCAACCCGATTGCCTCGATAAATGATATTGTCTGGTCGGGCGAAACAACGAACTCGTGGGCCCGCAATATTCTTGGGAATTCGACAAACGGCTGTGTTGCCCTGGGTAGGGTCATGCCGCGACCCCCTGCAAAATACTGTCGAGATGCGGGCGGATGAATTCAAGATCGTCATGATCCTTCAGTGCAACGCCAATCGCCCGGCGAAAGGCTTCTGGCCACGGTGCCCCTTGCGAATTGAGCAAGGTCGCCGCTTCCGACCATTCGATGGTTTCGGCTACACCGGGCGGTTTTACCAGGGGCTGTTCCCGTAACTGGCGTACTGCAGCAACAACAGCATCTGCCGTCTTGCGGGCAACCGTGCTGGCACGTGCCATAACGATCTGTGCTTCAAGCTCGGCACCGGGATAGTCGATCCAATGATAAACACACCGGCGGCGCAACGCTTCGTGCAGTTCGCGGGTCCGGTTAGAGGTCAAGATGACCACGGGGCGCGCAGTTGCGCGCACTGTTCCGGTTTCAGGAATGGAAATCTGGAAGTCGGAAAGAAATTCGAGCAGAAATGCTTCGAATTCGTGATCCGAACGGTCAACCTCGTCGATCAGAAGTACTGTCGAATCCGGATTTCGCAACACTTCCAGCATCGGACGCTCCAGCAGGAAATGATCGGCGTAAATGTTGACGTATTCCTCACCCGCCTGCCTGATGGCGAGCATCTGGCGCGGATAATTCCATTCATAAAGCGCGGCAGATGCATCAATCCCCTCAAAGCACTGCAGACGAACTACCCGCCTGCCGAGAACCGCTCCGATTGCTTTTGCCGCCTCGGTTTTACCAACTCCGGGAGCACCTTCAAGGAGCAGTGGTTTGCCCAGAGCCAGCGACAGATAGCCAGCAGTCGCCAACTCCTCGCCTGCGATATACTGGGCGCCGGCCAGCGCTCCCTGCAAGGCGCCCGGGCTGTCTATGCCGACAATGGAATTGCGCACTGCCATGGATTACTGCGCCCACCAGTTTTGGCCCTGTGGGCGGGCGCCACCATTTTCCCTGATGGATCGGAGGATTTTTTCTGGTGTGATCGGCAACTTGTCCACGCGAACACCAACAGCATTGTAGACCGCATTTGCCACGCCGGGCAGCAGCGGATTGGCACACATTTCGCCCGGTCCCTTGCCGCCATAGGGCGCATCTTCGGCCGGACGCTCGAGCACGGCGATGTTATGGTTGACCACTTGTCCCGGACCCGGCATCAGATAATCGTTGTAGTTGGTCGGCCCGTGTTTGCGATCCGGGTAGTAGGGTTCGGTCGTTTCAAACAAGGCGTGGCTGATTCCCATCCACGCGCCGCCAACAAGCTGTTGCTCGACCATTTTAGGATTGAGTGCCCTGCCGACCTCATAGGCCGAGTTGACCTCGAGAACCTCGACTTCGCCGGTTTCATCGTCGACTTGCAAATCAATGACTACGGCAGCATGGGCGAAACAGGAGACGGGTGTCATTTCTCCGGTATCGGGATCGACATCGGAGGTCGGAATAAGAAATATACCGCGGCCGGCGATCGTTCGTCCCTGGCTGAACTGGGCGGCAATGGCCGTGTCTGCCACGGCAATGGAGCGCGACGGTGCACCCTTAACATGTATGTTGCCTTTTCCGTCAGTTTCCAAATCTGCCGGATTGACTTCGAGCTCCTCGGCGGCTGCTTCCAGCAGGATGTTGCGCGCTTCTTTCGATGCCTGAATTACCGCATTGCCGACCCGGTGGGTGCCACGCGAGGCGAATGAACCCATATCATGTGGTCCGGTGTCGCTGTCTGCGGTATCTACATAGACATCCTCTACCGGCACGCCGAGGGTTTCAGCGGCAAGCTGGCGCGTTACCGACTTCATGCCCTGACCGAGATCAATGGCAGACAGTGTCACCATGAACTTGCCGTCCGGCGTCGAATGAACCAAGGCCTGGCTGGGATCACCACCGAGGTTCATGCCGATCGGGTAATTAATACAAGCAAATCCCCGGCCCTTGTGAATGGTCATCTCAACGCCTCCTTGTGCCGGAAATGAAGGAAGGCACTCCGGGACGGCGTGTTCCACGGCTGAACGGTTCGGCGGGTTTGTAAGGTTCGGGAGCGGGCGGTTTGACCTTCTGGGTTTGCGACGAGGCCTGTGTTGTATCCTTTTTTGGTGTCGGCGCACTATCCGGCAGCGGTTGGTAAAGGCTCGGAGCAGCGGCGGGTATCGGTGCCGGTTGCGCGGGCGGAGAACCCGAAACTCCCGGTAACGGGGTAGGTGCAGATTTTGACGGCGACGGTGTTACCGACGCCCCGGCTCCGGGCGTTATGACCGGACGGCCGGCAATGTTCTTGACTTCCTGTCCCATTGCCTGACTGGCGGTGACCGGTGCAATCACCGAGGCTGGTTTTGTCGAGATCTGGCCATTCTTTGCAGGTGCGGTATCAGGCACATTGCCGCGTTTGCGTTCACCGATCTTGCCGGCATCGTCGATGATTGTCTGGGGAATTTCGGCGCGAGTGCCACCACCGTCGCGCGTACTTGACATCGCTGCATATTCGGTTCCGATCGGCCACTTCGCCTTCTGCGCGGCGACCTGGCAGCTTTCGATCAAGGCGCAGTTCTTGGCCAGGCGCCGATGCGCCTTCATGTCGCCATCGCGATAGGCATTGAGTATTCGAAGTTCGACCGGATTAATACGTACCACTTCAGCGATCTTGTCCATGTGGCATTCAATGGCGAAATCCACACCCGTAATGCCGAACCCGCGCATCGCTGTGGCCGGCGTTCTGTTGGTGTAAACGCAATAGACATTCGATGACACGTTCGGGATGGTATAGGGCCCGGGCAGATGCCCGGTACATTTGACGATCGCATAGGATGACAGGCGCGTGTAGGCGCCGGAATCGAAGAAGCCAGTGAATTCGCGCGCGATTATGCGCCCGTCTTTCATCACGCCGTCCTTGATACGCCACAGTTCGGCTCCTCGCGGTGCGCCGACCTGCATTTCCTCGGCCCTGTCGAAGCAGTATTTGACCGGCCGGCCCGTCAGGTGAGCCCCGAGCACCGCAAGCGGTTCGTGCAGCGAGTCGACTT
>JAHEGF010000012.1 GCA_024645155.1 Phyllobacteriaceae bacterium
CAACGCTGGTCGACAGAAACCAGTGTTTGAGCACACCGTTTTCAACCATGACCAAGGGCTGGCCGGTTATTCCCTCGCCGTCGAAAGGGCGCGAGGACGGGCCGCGACGTTTCAGTGGATCATCGGTTACGGTAATCTTGGCCGCAGCGATTTGCTTGTCCATGCGGTCGCGCCAGAAACTGGTTTTCCGGGCGACTGCCGCACCATTGATCGCGCCTGCCAGCGTGCCAGCCAGGCCGCGAGCGGCACGCGGGTCAAATACCGCTGTTATTGGTCCGGTATCGGCTTTTACCGCGCCAAGACGCCGGACCGCCTTTTCGCCAGCGTTGCGGCCAATGGTGGCAGGTATTTCCAGTTCGCCGTGATGTACCCGCGAGGAATAATCGTAGTCGCGTTCCATCGCCGTTCCTTCGCCCGCTATTACGCTGACCGCTCGGGAAAATCGTGACGAGAAGTAGCTGCCGGAGAATCCGTGCGATGTCGCCAGCACCAATCCGCCGAGCCCGGCATTTGCAGAACTGCTGCCTGAGTTGGTCACGCCCGCAATACTGAGGGCCGCCTCTTCCATTTCCATTGCCTCACCGGCAAGTGCAGCCGAAGAAATTTCGCTCGGATCAAATAAATCCAAGTCTGGAAAAGTCCGCGCGAGACGGTTTTCGGCAGCCAATTGCTGAAAAGGATCCTCCGGAGACGCTTTTGCCATCTCTACAGCGCGTTCGGCCAGAACGGCCGCGTCGGCGGAACTGTTAGCCGAAACACTTGCGACACGGCGACCTATAAAGACGCGCAAGGCGATTTCGTCACTTTCGGACGATTCCGTGGATTCGACCTTGCCAAAACGCACGGTGACACCTTTCGAGCGCGACAGTACCGCAACCGCATCGCAGGCGTCAGCGCCTGCCTTTCCTGCAGCGGCGACCAGCGTTTCGACCGTGCGGCCAAGTTTTCGTGCCGCCTTCTCGTCCATCATACACAGTGCTACTTTTCAATAATTGAGAATTGAGGGTTGGATTCGTTCTTCAGGTGCCTCATCTATTGATCCTGAAGGCCCGGCGCAATGGGCGAGCGGTTCTTGTGACCCCTTTGACACAACCAGAACAGGTCAATCATGGCGGCAGAACTGGCGGACGGTACCTCTATCAGCTTCTTTGGGGAAGCAATAATCCTTCTGGGCGGGGCGGTGGTTGCGGCGCCACTGTTTAAGCGGATAGGGCTAGGAACGGTGCTTGGCTACCTTGCCGCGGGCATCGCCATCGGCCCGATTGCGCGCGTGATAACAGATGGTGAGGAAATACTCCACTTTGCCGAATTGGGGGTGGTTTTCCTGCTGTTTGTGATCGGGCTGGAATTGAAGCCTTCGCGGCTTTGGGCGCTGCGGCGCGAAATTTTCGGCCTCGGCCTTGCGCAGGTCCTGGTTACCGGTGCTGCGTTATGCTTGCTGACAATGATGTTGACGGATTTCAGCCTTTCGGCGGCTATCATCATCGGCTTTGGATTGTCACTTTCGTCCACGGCTTTCGCCCTTCAAATACTCGAGGAACAGGGCGCGACAAACCGTAGACACGGCCGGTTGTCGTTTGCGATATTGCTGTTTCAGGATTTGGCTATCGTTCCACTTCTGGCATTGATCCCGCTTCTGTCGCCCTATGGGGGCGGGGACGCAGGTAACCCGGCAACCAATTTTATGATCGCATTTGGCGCCTTTGCTGCATTGATTCTTGCAGGGCGGTATCTGCTCAATCCGTTGTTCAGGATAATCGCGAATACCGGTGCGCGTGAAACGATGATTGCGGCCGCATTGCTGGTTGTCCTTGGATCCGCAATCCTGATGCAGTCTGCCGGGCTTTCGATGGCGATGGGGGCATTTCTGGCCGGCGTACTGTTGGCAGAATCTTCTTACCGGCACGAATTGGAAGCCGACATCGAACCATTCCGCGGCATACTGCTCGGCCTGTTTTTCATGGCAGTTGGCCTGTCGCTCGACCTTGGTGTCATTGCGGATGCGTGGAAAACCATTGTGATAGCGGTTCCGGTCCTCATGGCGATGAAAGCCGCAATCGCCTACGGCGCATGCCGCATGTTCGGCAATGAGCACGAGGTTGCAGCGCGTACAGCATTTCTGCTTCCGCAGTCGGGCGAATTCGGATTTGTCCTATTTTCGGCAGCAGCACTGGCGCAGATCTTCGACAGCTCGACCGCGTCGCTGCTGGTGGCTATCGCTACGCTTTCAATGGCGCTCACACCATTGTCGGTCCTTCTGGGAGAACGCCTGGTCAGCCGTCAGGACCACGAGGAGATGGAAGAGGATTTTGTTGGCGCAGGTTCCGATGTGCTGATGATCGGGTTCTCGCGATTTGGCCAGATCGCCTCGCAGATACTTCTTTCGGGCGGCCGCGATGTCACAATAATTGACCATTCGGCCGACCGGGTACGAAGCGCCGGGAAATTCGGATTCAGGATCTACTTCGGCGACGGAACCCGCAAAGATGTTCTGGAGGCTGCGGGCATCCGGCGTGCCAAGATCGTCGCTGTTTGCACCCACATCAAGGAGATTACCGACCGGGTTGTTGATCTCATCCAGTCCGAATATCCGCATGCAAAACTTTACGTACGTGCCTACGACAGGGCGCATACACTGGAACTCCGTGCAAAAGGAGTTGAGTACGAGTTGCGTGAAACATTTGAATCCGGGCTGCTGTTTGGTCGCAAGACGCTGGAAACGCTGGGTGTTGACGAGGAGCAAGCCTGGGAAATAGCAACGGACGTGCGCCGGCGCGACGAGGAACGATTATCCATACAGGCCGCCGAAGGTATCTATGCCGGCACCCATAAACTGAAAACCCGGCCCGTTGTTCCCGAACCGCTAATCAGGCCCAAACATGAAGGCCGGCGACTGGACAAACCGCTGGAAGAAAGCAGCACTTCGTGACGGCGGCTTCAAAACAGGCTGTATTCACGGCCGGATCGACCATGCGCCATGTTGTGATCATGACGACGACAGGATCGGTTGGTCTTGTCTCCATCTTTATCGTCGACGCGCTCAACCTTTTCTACATCTCCCTACTTGGCGAACAGGCACTTGCTGCAGCAATCGGCTATGCGGGGACGCTGATGTTTTTCACGATGTCGGTATCGATCGGCATGACAGTCGCGACAACCGCGCTGGTGGCGCGCGCGCTTGGCGCCCGTGATCGCAAGCGTGCCGCCGGTCTTGCCGGGTCATCGCTGGCGTTGATGGTCCTGGTTACGTCTGCGATGACCATCCTTATTTGGCCGTTTCTCGAACCGCTGACGGCGCTACTTGGCGCCCGCGGCGAGACACTTCAAATTGCCACGGGATTTTTACAGATCGTCATGCCTTCGGCACCATTGATGGCTACGGGCATGTGCCTGGCGGGAACACTGAGGGCAACCGGCGACGCCAAACGGGCTATGTATGTCACGCTTTCTGGCGGCCTTGCTGCAGCCGTGCTTGATCCACTTCTGATTTTCGGCCTTGATCTTGGGGTCACCGGCGCGGCTTTTTCGACGGTCCTGTCGCGCCTGGTGCTGATTGCCGTCGGATTTTACGGAGCCCACTTTGTTCACCGGCTGATCCGTATTCCCAGCATCAGGCAACTTCGCGAAGCCACGCGCCCGTTTTTCGTCATCGGCACGCCCGCCATCCTGACGCAACTGGCGACCCCGTTCGGCAATGCATTCGTGACGATGCAGATGGCCGAGTTCGGCGACGATGCCGTTGCCGGCTGGGCTATCGTCGGCCGCCTTATACCGGTGGCATTCGGGGCAATTTTTGCGTTGTCAGGTTCCGTGGGTCCCATCATCGGGCAAAATCTTGGAGCCGGTCTCCACCACCGGATTTACCTGACGATGCGCGACAGCCTGGCGTTGACGACCGTGTATGTACTCGTGGTATGGGCAGTTATTGCGATCTTTGCCGGAGGCATTGCCAACCTGTTCGACGCCGAGGGCGCGGCCCGGGATCTTGTCGTATTCTTCTGCCATATCGTTGCTGCCAGCTTCCTGTTCAACGGCGCGCTGTTTGTCTCCAATGCCGCCTTCAACAATCTGGGACATGCGGTTTACTCGACACTGTTCAACTGGGGGCGGTCGACGCTTGGCACATTGCCGTTCGTGTGGGTTGGCGCCAGAATGGGCGGTGCAGAAGGAGCGTTGGCGGGATGGGGACTTGGCGGCGTATTGTTCGGTATCGCCTCGGTGGTCGTCTGTTTCCGAGTGATCGCGCGCATCGGAGATCAGCCACCACCGCAAGACGACCAGCGCCCGCAGGCACCCACTGCAGGTCTGTCGGCATTTTCAACCGGCAAGGCATCAACGGCAGGCTAGGCGTTGTCCCGGCGTTCGATACTCCAAAATGCGATTGCGGCGTCGACCGCGTGTTTCACTTCATCCTTGACCGGCGCAGTCTGGGTCATGATCTGTGACAGTTTGAGAAAATCAAACATGCGAAACTCCGAAACCGGTGGCCGCAAGAAGATGTCCGGCGGGTTTGCCTTGATTTTCATCGCAGTGATTGACTGCATCATCAGCTGGCTGGCCCCGAACATCGAATCCACCGACTTGGGCATCCGCGTGGAATCGCCTTCCGGTGCTCCGACCACGTCGATGGCAATGATGATGTCTGCACGGCCTTCGACAAGATCAAACGGAACCGGATTGAATATGCCGCCGTCGATATAAATCCGGTCATTTCGTTTGACCGGCTTGAAAAGAGCCGGCACAGCCGCCGAAGCGGAAAGAGCGGAAAACAGGTCACCGTCTGTAAATACCGCTTCAGTATGCCCATAATAATCGGTGCCGGTTACCGCCAGCGGAATCGGCAGATCTTCGAACCGCCTCGGCATGTTTTCTGGCAGGAATGATCCCATCAAGCGTTCTATGTTGAATTGACCGATGGAAAAATTGGTCGAAAAAAGCGCCCCAGAGCTGCTGCGGCGCGAGCGCCAGAGCCGGGCAGCCAATTCCTTGCGGTCACCTAGAACCAGTTCGGTATGTTCGTGAATTTCCTTTCCGGTCATGCCGGCCGCCATCGCCGCGCCCATGATGGCGCCAATCGAAGAGCCCGATATTGCCATTGGCCGAATACCCAGTTCGTCGAGCGCCTCAATGACATGGATGTGCGCCAGTCCTCGCGCACCACCGCCGCCAAATGCAATGGCAAAGGTCGGTGTGGCGGCCGGATTTTCGAAGGTGCCCGTCCGTTTCATTCGCGAAATTGTTTTTTGAATGATTTCCATCGTCAATCTGTCACATCTTACCGTTGACTATCGATGACGCATCGGGCCCGACAGCCATCACGGCAGGCTCGGCGGAAAGCAGTTCGCGGGCGATATCGCGTACTTGGCTAAGAGTTACGTCGGCGATCAGCCGCTCCCGCCGGTCTATGTAGTCTATGCCGAGTTTTTCCTGCTGCAAACCGACCAGCGTTCGCGCTATTGCCGCAGAAGAATCGAGGTTGTTTATGGCGTAGGCACCTAGTACATATTTCTTTGCGCGGGCAAGTTCGTCTTCTGTCGGGCCAACAGTTGCCATTTTCGAAACCTCGGCGCGTACGATGTGCAGAGTTTCGGCGGCGCGATCCGACCGCGTGGAGGTAGATATTCCAAGGGAGGCCGAGTGCTCCCAGGTCGCAAGATATGACCCTATTCCGTAAACCAGTCCACGCTTTTCCCGGACCTCATCATAGAGCCGCGACGAAAACGAGCCGCCGCCAAGGATGTGGTTCATCAGATAGGCCGAGAAAAAGCGCGGATCGTCGCGATAAAGCCCGGGATAGGCAAGGCGCAAGCTTGTTTGCGGTTGCGGGAAATCCACTGATACCGTCTGCCCCAGCGCCGGTTCGACATCGGCGACGGGTGTCAGTTGCGGTTTCTCCGGCAGATCGCCAAAAACCTGATCGAGGATCTTCGCAAGATCACCAGCATTGATCGCGCCGACGACGCCGACATGAAGGTTGCCATGGGCAAAAACCCTGCCATGAAGGGCGCGTAAATCGTCTCTTGTAACTTTTTCGAGCGTTTCAGGCGTACCTTCGTTATCCCGCGCATAGGGATGATCGCCGTACAAAGCTACTGCCCATTTTTGGCCGGCAATTGTTTCGGGACGTTTTTCTCCGGCGCGAATACCGGAAATAATCTGCGCGCGAATGCGCTGAAAGGGCGCTTCGTCAAAACGCGGCTTGTTGACCGCAAGCGCCAGGAGCGAGATGGCCTCGTTCCGTGTGTCCGCCAGCATGCGGATCGATCCGCTAATCGAATCACCACTTGCCGAAAAGCTCATTTCGGCTGCAGCAACATCAAGACGGTCCTGAAAGGTTTCGGCATCAAGATCGCCAGCGCCTTCGTCAAACAAGCCTGTCATCAGGTTTGACAGGCCTTCCTTACCCGCCGGATCCTGCGCCGAGCCGCCGTCAAAGGCAAATCGCATCGAAATGATGGGTACGGTATAGTCCTCGACCAGCCAGGCCGTGACCCCGGCAGGTGAGCGGACCGCCTGAATGGTGATCGCACCGGCGTCGCGGATAGTCGCCAGCGTGGCGGCCGATGACAACGCAACGACGGCAAACAGGAACGAAAAAGTACGGAGGCGAAAGTTTGCCAGGTTTCTCATTTGATGTCGTCTCCATTCGGCAACAGGTATCCGGTAACGGTTCCCTTGGAACCCAGTATCCGTACGGCGGCAGCACGGATCTGGGCAGAGGTGACCGCCTTTATTTCACCTGGCCATTTTTCAATGCTGTCAATCGTCTCGCCGACCGAGAGGCTTGAACCATAGATGCGTGCCATGCCTGACTGGCTATCGCGGGCGAATATGACGCTTTTGAGGAAGCGGTTCTTGGCCTTTTCCATCTCGTCTTCGGTAACCCCGTTCTCTGCAATTCGGGCTATTTCGGCAGTAACCGCAGCTTCGACCGCAGACAGGCTGTTGTCGTCCACCGGAGACCCCCACACTCCAAATGTCGTATCATCCAAAGCTGTGCCCTGATACCAGGCACCCGCCGATGCGGCTATGCGGTCGTCGACTACCAACTTCTGGTAGATCCGACTTCGTGCGCCTCCGCCAAGTATTTCGGCCAACAGGTCGAATGCCTCGGCTTCTCCCGGTTTTGCGCTTGTATAGGAGGGAACCAGCCAGAGCTTGCGAAAAACCGGCTGGGTTACGCGTTCATCGCGCAAGGTGACAGTCCGCATCGTATCCTGACGCGGCTCAGCCGGGCGAATACGCGGCGGCAGATCGGTACCGCGGGGAATGCGGCCATAGGTCTCTTCCGCAAGTGTTTTCACGGTTTGCTGATCAACATCACCGGCAACAACCAGAATGGCGTTGTTTGGAACATAGTACCGGTTATAAAACGCGACCGCATCGGCAAGGTTGAGCTTTCTTATTTCGTGCATCCAGCCAATGACCGGCGTTCTGTAGGGATGATTTTGGTAAAGCGTCGCATTGATCTCTTCACCGAGTAGACCGCCTGGATCGTTTTCAACCCGCGACACGCGTTCCTCGATGATGACATCGCGCTCTGTTGCGACCACTTCATCGGTCAGCACGAGATTGCGCATACGGTCAGCTTCAAATTCCATCATGGATTTCAATGCTGATGGCGCAACCTGTTGATAATAGGCGGTGTAATCGAAAGAAGTGAATGCGTTTTCCTGGCCACCAATTTCCGCCACGGCAGCAGAAAATTCCCCTTGCGGGTGGTTTTTCGTGCTTTTGAACATCAGATGCTCGAAGAAATGGGCGATGCCCGACTTTCCCGGTTCCTCGTCGGCGCTACCCACCCGGTACCAGAGCATATGCGTGACGACCGGAGCGCGGTGATCGGGAATAACGACGACCTGAAGGCCATTGCCGAGTATAAAACTGGCGACGCGGGCAGCCTCGGTGTCTGGACCTGCACGGCCCTGTCCGAGGGCCACCACGGTCACAATTAAGGCAATCGCAATGGTTCTGAGAACACTGGCAGAATATTTCACCTGGGTAATTTCCTTGGAAAGAAGCACTAACGTGATCAATATAGGGACTGCTTTGCAAACCGGAAGTCACAACTGCGTTGAAGCACCAAAACCGGCCCTATTTAGTTGCAGTGGAAAATCCGGATTGCCGTATCGCCATAGCGGCGTTCGTCGAGTAACTCGAAACTGTCCGCCGTCACGCAGCCGGCCGAAGCGCTTTCCTCAACGACGCAGACAGCACCGGGTTCGAGCCACCCGCCCTTCAATGCCGACGCCAGTGCGCGTTGCCCCAGACCCTTGCCATAGGGCGGATCGGCAAACAGCAGTCCAAACGGTTTTATTGTGCCGGCATCACCCAGCGCCGAAGCGTCGCGGCGCAGTATTGTCGTACACCCCTGCAGCGACAGCGTCTCAATATTAAAACGGATCAATTCCCTGCCCTCGGCACTTTCTTCGACAAACACGCAAGCAGACGCGCCCCGCGATAGCGCTTCCAGACCCAGCGCGCCGGTACCGGCAAATAGGTCCAGCACACGGCAATCCAGGAACAGGCCGGCAAAGCGGCTTGTAAGCATGTTAAACAACGATTCGCGCACCCGGTCGGCGGTCGGGCGAATGGACATGGAGCGCGGTGCGGCAATGTTCCTGCCGCTGAACCTACCGCCGACGATCCGCACCGCCCTTGACCTTCCATTTCTGGCTGCGTGACGTCTTCTTGCCGCCGGAGCTCGCCTGTTTCTTGTCTCCGGGCTTGTTATTGCGGTCGTCGCGTCGCTGCAGCTTCTTTTCGCCCTGGGGGCGCGCGCCCGGCGCCATCCAGACATGGGAAGAGCGGTTCCGCGTCCCTTCAGGCTTGCCATCGTTGTCGTCTTTGCTGTCCTTGCCTCCTTTTTTCATACCCGGAGATTTCGTCTGCAGACGCTTCAGCGCCTTTTCGCGGGAACTTGCACCTGCCTTGTCTTTCGCCCATTTCGGCGTAGGACGGATAGCAGGGCCGGGTTCCGTTAACAGTTTACTGCTTTCCCTGGCACTCGGTTTTGCCCTCGAGGTGACCGGATTTTGTTCTGTGGGGTAGGCTGAAATAGGGGCGTCGAAATTGGCACCGGCCTCGTGAATGAGGCGACGCCCAAGCTGGTCGCGCAGGGTACGGCCCCGGATTTCACGAACTTCGCCTTCGGCCAGATCGCCCAGCTGGAAGGGTCCGTAGGATATCCGGATAAGACGGTTCACAGAAAGTCCAAACGATTCCATAATGTTGCGGACTTCACGGTTTTTCCCTTCGCGCAACCCGATCGTTAGCCAGGCATTGCTGCCCTGGATTCGGTCGATTGATGCGTCCACCGCGCCATAGAAAACGCCATCGATCGCGACGCCATCTTTCAAGGCGGCAAGTTTGTCCTCGTCAGGCGTGCCGTGAACGCGGACGCGATAGCGCCGCAACCATCCGGTCGATGGCAATTCAAGCACTCGCGACAATCCGCCGTCGTTGGTCAGCAGCAGCAGCCCTTCGGTTGCGATATCGAGACGGCCAACTGTCAACAGGCGCGGCAAACCCTGCGGCAGAACGTCAAATACGGTCTTGCGGTTTTGCGGATCGCGATTGGTGGTAACAACGCCAGCGGGTTTGTGAAACAGAAACAGGCGTGTGCGCTCGATTGCCGGAATCGGGATGCCGTCGATCTCGATCCGGTCAGAGGCGCCGACATTCAGTGCGGGTGATGCCAGCACATTTCCGTTGACCGATACGCGCCCGGCAGCAATCATCGCTTCAGCGTCGCGTCGTGAAGCTACTCCGGCACGTGCGAGCCGCTTTGCGATACGCTCACGTTTTTCTGAAGGCTGGCCGGCATCGCCGGAATTTTCACCCGCAGAAGATGAAATGTTCGGATCGCGGTATTTTTTTTCGTTCATGTGGCCTTTGCCTCTCGCTGCGGCTAACTAACAGGTCAACAAACCCGTTGCGAGAAAAATGTCTGATATGCGAAATACGAAATGCGAAACGTTTATGGATTCCGCGCTGGAACAGGCACGAGCGGCAGAAAGGCGTGGCGAAGTGCCGATAGGTGCTGTCATTGTCAAGGATGGAACCATTATTGCGCGCGCAGGAAACCGGACCCGCGAACTCAATGATCCGACCGCGCATGCGGAAATCCTGGTGATCAGGCAAGCTTGCAATGACGCCGTCTCCGAAAGGCTCCCTGGCGCCGACCTCTATGTCACACTCGAACCTTGTGCGATGTGTGCAGCGGCCATCTCGTTTGCCCGCATTCGCAGACTGTATTTTGCCACTTACGATAAAAAGGGCGGAGCAGTGGTCAGCGGTCCGCGTTTTTTTCTAGCCGATACGTGTCACCACGCACCTGACGTCTATGACGGAATTGGCCGCGATGAGGCGGCAATTCTGCTGAAATCCTTTTTTAACGGCAAACGCTGAAGCGTGGCAGCGCAACTAAAGCCAGGGCACCAGATCGCGCCAGCTTGTTTTGCCGGCCTTTTTGCGCGATTCCGCCTTCAGGCGTTTTTCCTTGCGCCATTCGTCTTCGCCAATGTCATTTTTGGCAGCGGTTTCAGCCGGTACGCGGTATTCGACCGGGGGCTCGCTCAGGTAATTCCGGTTGTCCGGACTGCCCTGTCGCGAAGCGGCAAGGCGGCGGTTGAATTCTTCACGCTGATTTGAAGAAGTATTCTCGACGTAGATTGGAGTGCGGTCATAGGAAGCTGCGGAATTCTGCTTCGGCAAGCCACGGGATGCTCCTGCACCGTCGCCTTCCAGTTCAGCCGGAGCCGTCGCCACGGCATTGCGATCAAAAATCGCCGGTGAGGGAAGATCTTGGCCGCTGGAATCCTTGACCTTCGGCCGATATCCAGGCTTGTCGCGATTTTCTGTCGCCTCGGTGCGCAACCGTGCCAGGCGCTGCTCGGGTGATTCCGGCCAGGATGGATTGGCCGTTGTATTGGCCTCTACCGGTGGCGGCAAGACTTCGGCTGTTGCAGGTTTAACAATCTCGGGTCGCGGTTTGTAGTCGATGGTATCCGTGCGTTTCGGCGAAATCGTCAAGATACCGGTGACATCTTCGAGCAATTGCTGATCGGCAGGTTTGCCGGTCCCATAGGTCGGGGTGCCAACACACCCAGACAGGATGCCCGCTGCCATTGTCATCTGGATGGCAATGCACCATCCGCGTTTGCCCATCAGCGTACTATCAACCATGCTGCATGCTTTCGTTGTTCCAACCGGTAGTTCCGGATCCAGATGCGCCACCCGATGCGCGCCGAATCCGGCAACAAGATGACGTCCTTGGGCGGTTTCTACCGCAACAGGCTGCAAACGGCAATCTTTTCACTTCCGGGCGATGTCCAGCTTGCCTACGTCAGCCAATTCACGCAATGCCAGTGCGTCACGTGCCGAAACATCGGGCCAGTCCGGATCAGATCCGACATCATCGGTAAACCGCCACGACCGGGCGCATTTCGTGCCATGAGCCAAGGCCGGAACGACATTGACACCGGCGACATCGTCGGTCGCATAAGCATCAGCCGGTGCGGCGTCCTGCGACAATTCGATACCGCTGGTAATGCATATTTCGGCAAGATCGACGCCGGCCACCGCGGTATACAAGTCATTGCTGGAAATATAAACGGCCGGCGCAGCTTCCAGCGAGGAACCGATGCGCTTTTCGCGGCGCTCGATTTCGAGGGCACCGGTGACGACGCGTCTAACCTTTCGGATCTTTTTCCACTTCCCGGCAAGCGCAGTGTCGCGCCATGCGGGATCGGTTTCCGGCATCTGCTCGAGGTGCACCGACGCGCGTTCCGGATAGCGTAGCAACCACGCCTCTTCCGTCGTGAACGGCAAGACCGGAGCAAGCCAGGTGACAAGACGGTCAAACAACAGGCGGATGACATGCAGCGCCGCCTTACGGGTCCGGCTCGAGGGCGGGTCGCAGTAAAGCGCATCCTTGCGGATGTCGAAGTAAAAGGCCGACAGCTCAAGAACCATGAAATCAAGTACCGATCGCGTCACGCGCTTGAAATCGAAGGTGTCGTAGCCCTTGCGCACAACCTCGTCGAGTTCAGCCAGGCGGTGCAGCATCAGCCGCTCGAGCTCCGGCATTTCGCCGAACGCAACCGTTTCACCTTCGTCATGGGCAAGCGTGCCGAGCATCCAGCGAACAGTGTTGCGCAATTTCCGGTAGGCGTCGATATTGGTCTGGATAACGGACTTGCCAAGCCGCTGATCTTCCCAATAGTCGGTGGTAGCGACCCACAAGCGCAGGATATCGGCGCCGGATTGTTTCATCACGTCTTGCGGAAAAGTCTGATTGTTCAATGACTTGGACATTTTACGACCATCTTCAGCCATAGTGAAGCCATGGGTGATGACAGTGTCGTAGGGTGCACGCCCTCGCGTGCCGCAGCTTTCGAGAAGCGAGGAATGGAACCAACCACGATGCTGGTCGGAGCCCTCGAGGTAGACGTCGGCCGGCCATTTCAGGTCGGGCCGGTCTTCGAGCGTGAAAGCGTGGGTGCAGCCGGAATCAAACCAGACATCGAGAATGTCGGTGATCTGCGTCCATTTTGCCGGATCGTAATCACTGCCGAGGAACCGTTCCTTTGCGCCATCTGCAAACCAGGCATCGGCACCTTCGGCCTCGAAAGCCTTTAGAATGCGTGCGTTGACTGCCTCGTCCTTGAGTACTGTACCGGCCTCGTCGGCAAACACGCAGATCGGCACGCCCCACGCTCTTTGACGGGAAAGCACCCAGTCGGGCCGGTCCTCGATCATGGCGCGAAGGCGGGCCTGGCCAGCAGACGGTACGAAGCGAGTGGCGTCGATGGATTTTAGCGCGCGCGAACGCAGCGTCGTTCCATCGTCGAGGTCCTTGTCCATGTGGACAAACCACTGCGGCGTATTGCGGAATATTACCGGCTTTTTCGAGCGCCAGGAATGCGGATAGGTGTGTTTCAGCCGCCCACGCGCAAACAGCATGCTTCTTTCGATCAGCGCCGTGATGACGGCCTGGTTGGCGTCGCCCTTCTTGCCCTTGTCGTCGATAACGCGGGCAGGCCCACCTTCACGACCCGGCCCGAAACCCGGTGCGTCGGCGGTGAAAAACCCGGCATCGTCGACGGTGAAAGGAATCTGGCTCGAAATGCCGCGATCTTCCAGATCGCGGGCGTTGTCCATCCATGCCTCAAAATCCTCGCGGCCATGACCGGGTGCGGTATGGACAAAACCCGTACCGGCATCGTCGGTGACATGTTCGCCTTCAAGCAGCGGAACATCGAACTCGTAGCCGCCGCCGAGGCCCCGAAGAGGGTGGGCGCAGGTAATTGTCCGTATGTCATCAGGAAAAACCTGGCGTAGCAGACTGGCTTTGATCTTTGCTTTCGCGAAAGACTCTTCGGCGAGAGGTTTCGCAAAGATCAGTAACTCTCCAGGTTGCGGCCCAAAATCGTTCTCAGCTTCGGTTACTTCGTAGAGGCCATAAACAATACGCGGTGAAAAGGAGATTGCTCGGTTGCCGGGGATTGTCCATGGCGTTGTTGTCCAGATAACCACATAGGCGCTTTTAAGCTGCTTAGCATATGCCGTCTTGCGCTCAAGGTTGGCTTCAAGTTCATCTGGTTTGGTGGTACCCGCCGGAGGATCAGCTTCGATCACCGGAAACTTTACCCAGACGGTATCGCTTTCATAGTCCTGGTACTCGACCTCGGCTTCCGCCAGTGCGGTGCGTTCGACCACCGACCACATGACCGGTTTGGAACCGCGGTAAAGCTGGTCGGACATGGCGAATTTCATCAGTTCGCCGGCGATGCGTGCCTCGGCGTGGAAATTCATTGTCGTGTATGGCTGGTCGAAATCGCCGATAACACCGAGACGCTGAAACTCTTCTGTTTGAACCTTGATCCAGTGAGCCGCGAACTCGCGGCATTCGCGGCGGAACTCATTGACCGGCACGTCGTCCTTGTTCTTACCCTTGGTACGATACTGTTCCTCGATCTTCCATTCGATCGGCAGGCCATGGCAATCCCAGCCCGGCACGTAATTACTGTCATAGCCGCGCATCTGGAACGAGCGCGTGATGATGTCCTTCAGAACCTTGTTGAGAGCGTGGCCGATATGAATGTTGCCGTTGGCATAGGGCGGGCCGTCATGCAGCACATATTTCGGGCGGCCTGCAGCGTCCTCGCGCTGCATCTTGTAGATATCCATTTCCTGCCAACGGGCGACGATTTCCGGCTCCTTTTGCGGCAGGCCAGCGCGCATCGGAAACTCCGTCTGCGGCAGGTATAACGTCTTTGAATAATCGGTCTTGTCAGTCATAAATGTCCCCGTTCGGGATTGCCGGCGTGGCGGCTCTATCAGTAATGTCCTGAAAAATCGAAACGATCGTTTCCGGGCGTGCTGGTCTTCCCGGCCTCTCCGCATTGTCAGCGGGTGGCCGGGCCTATAATTCGCTTCGCCGTTAAGAAGACACGTGGTGCACTGGTCATGGGCGCGCTTTTAGCCGAGCTTGGGCCGGGAATAAAGGGGTTTCTATTGATGCCGGTATTCATCAGATTTTTCGGACTGCTCCTGTCAGAAGCGCGCCAGACCAAGAAGTTTTACGGCGTTCGAGTACTTCGAAAACCGCTGGCGCGATTGCTCGAAAAGATCGAGCAGCATGTCACGCGGCGTGTTGTGGGGAGCCTTCAGTTCGATCACATTTGAGCGCTCGTGAGCCGAACGGGAACCAACGCCTGTCTTTTTATAAACAATTTCCCGGTCGAAAGTCAGGCGAATCCCCTCTAATTCGTAGTAGCTGCGCCGATACGTGACCCAAACCGCAGGTTTCAGCATCCCGTAGTTTTGCCTGATCAGACCGACAGTTTGAGCGCGGATCGCCGCAGTGCCACTCATTACCTCGGTAAATTTAAAACGACCTTCCACGCTTGAAATTTTCGTTTCCAAAGAAAACGCGTCCTGATCCGATTCCGGATAGTGGCGCAACCGGACCTTACGGCGTGGGAGAACCCCCTCCTCCGATTCATTGAACAGAGTGTAGTTCCTGGTATCAAAATAGCAGCTGCTTATGAGCCGATCCGGGAAAAGCGGCTTCGCACCCTTGGCAACAATCGCGCTGAGTGCCGAAATTGCCTGGGATGGCGTAACCGGAATCTTCTCCTCAATTCGAAAGCTCATGGATTTGCCTTTTTGAAATCCAGAAGAGATTGGCCGTCAGCCAGTGCTGTGCCATCGCAATCCATGTGATCTATGGTCAGGATTCCGCCGTTGAATTCCTGTTTCTTTTTGAAAGCTTCAGCGCATACCGGGACATTTTTCGAGACCAATCCGCCGACTTTTGCAAGGGAGGAATCCTTGGAGGAAACACCAATAGCAGCGCCAATCAGTTCGAGATTGCCAATCTGCGCTGTTGATGATTCCCCAATCGACACTCCCTTGTCGCCACACGAAACCAGGTTCGCCGTTTTCACATTGTACTTTCCGTAGCTGAAATCAAGGCAGTCGTTTCCGGCGTTTGAGATGTGCGCCTGCCTTATTTCCAGATATGAGAAATCGGCATCCAAAGCATCAGCGGCGGCGCCATCTATTGTCACGGAATCAATCGATCCCGCCGAACTCACGATGTTCACGGCATCTTCGCAACTGGCTCCGCTTACGGAGATCTGAGCCGCAAAAAATCGTGTGCGATAAAAATTCAGACAACCGGTTAGACCAAATTCGTTGAAGCGCTGACCTTGCTTTTTTCCGCTATCGGTTCCCTTGCCAATGAAAACGACACGCGACCCATTGAGTACCGCGTCCTTGATCAGTACCCAGTCAGTGGCATTGCCCTGAGTTATCGTTACCAACCTGAAATCGGGTTGGGAGAAAATAACCACTCCCGGCGAATGAACCACCGTTGCACCAAGTTGTTTGACATAGGTCTCTTTGACAAGAGCATCGGGTTCCGATCGTACCGGAAGAAGAATTACATCACGCCCCGCGACACGAAGCCTACCAGCAAAAAGTTGCTTCAGTTCTTCGCCAGCCAGGATTTCCGTTTTGCAACCGGCCTCACCGCAAATGTCGACCCTTGCACTGATGGCACTCCCTTCCTCGAACCGCATATTGGTTGCAATCACCACATCATTGAATGCGACAGGTATGTTTTCGAGGTAGTTTTTTGGGTAGTCCCGCATGAAATCGTTGTTGCCCGATCGCGTGCCATCCACTGGAAACTTTTCCGGCGATTTTGCGATGTACATTGCATCAGCGATTATCCGGGTAATTGTTGCCTCTGCTTTGGCGAATGGAAATTTATTTTCAAACAGGCTGGTGTCAATAAGAGCGGCCAGTTTCTTCTCATCCGCACCAGCCAGTTTCTGCAGTATATCTTCAACCATTCCTCCATATACTGAGTGCCAGTGCGCGCATCTCTCGATGTAATTCGACATTGACAGAAATTCGCCGGCAGCGACTTTCAGATTGATATTTCCGTCGTAGTAGATTGGTTCAAGAGAGCGATCCAAACTATTACTGTAGAACCTGCGGTTGTGATAAATGAGTGCATGATCGCCGCCCATCGCAATCATCAGAAGCTCGAATAGGCCCATTCCCAAGGAATTCAGGATTTCGCCATCGGCGGATTCCTTGTGCGCAAAAATACCGTCACCGAGTTGTTTGCGAACATATACCTCCTGCAGAAATGCCAGGTACCTTGATGTCAAACTTGCAGAAGATTTTCCGGCAACGGCCCATTTCGCATTCGACACTCTCGCAAGACTTATTCCGTCTGGGTCCTCTTTCCCGTTGTGCCGGTACTTCCACAAAAAGCGCTCATCGCCCTCGAATATCGCGCTTTCACGTCGTCCATGAGCTTCCAGCATCTCTTTTTCGATACCTTCCTGGAAGAGCATCGGCAGATTGGATGTTTCACCGATAGATACAGCAATGGCTCGTGTGCGTGGCGCGAGGAAACCAAAAGCCCGCATGAACTGGGTAGCGAATACCTCGCTGTCACCGTTCCGGGTCGATGGCAACAAAAGCTTGAACGCGACTATACCGGCAACATTGCCCTGCTTCAGTTCGACAGCGACACTTTGTTGAATCGCATTGTTCCGATATCTTATGTGGTCTTTCCAGTCGCCCTGTTGGCGAACCTTGGCAGGATAGACACAATTTCCAAAGGGATACTGAAATCTCACATCGGCACGGAACTTTTTCTTGTTGCCATCCCGGATAACCCTGCTTCGGTCAGTGAGTATTTTCAGAGCGTTGAGCGTCCATTTCCGGTGTTTTCGTATATTGACCGATATCGATTCCAAGGTTGCGATATCCAACATTTCTTCACGAAAATCGGTCGTTGCGAAATCACATCCGTAGGCGGTCTCCGCTGGTGCGGTACCCGTTCCAGCAAATAGAACCCCAACCGCCACCCAAGTCCGCAGGCCAAATGCACTTGTCATTTTCAGCACTTGGAATACGAGACCGAGTCCACTTGGAATTCTTCGCGACACTGACGAGCCAGACTGAGAAGGTCGGTTTGATAGGCTGACGCCAGATGATAGTGGAACATATCGTCGGAAAAATGATAGTGGATAAGTTCGCTTGAGTTTTCAATGTGCGGAAGTTCGTGCCGCGAAACAATCTCAAGCGTGTTAAGCGAGTTGCCCTCGCTAAATGAAGTTTCGAATATTTGCTCACCTGTCAGTTTCTTGAATAACATGTTCAATATTTCGGAGCCTATGATCAGGAGAACCGAAACTGTGCCAAGTGACAGCATCCAGATATAGTCGACGGCAGCGCAAATACCCAAAGAAATTGCAAGGAAAAACACCAGAAGCTCGAAGGGAGACTTCACCGGATTGCGAAATCGGACAATCGACAGGGCACCTACCATCCCAAGCGAAAGAGCAATATTTCCGGATATGGCTTTAGTTATCGAATAGGTGACAATCGGCAACATGATAACGGTCATGGTGTGTGCAAAACTCTTGACCCAATTCTGATTGGCGATTCCAAGGGCCAGCCTGATCGACAATCCCAAGAAGCCAAGCAAGGCAACCGTCCAAAGGTATTCGGCAGATATTGGAGTGATGAATGCCATTTTTCTCTTCACTTGTTCTGGTGGGATACATTTCAATAAATGACGTATGAATATCTGTACGTGCTGAAAATTCAGTTAATCGCCCAAAATTGTGAACCCTGAATGGAATGGTAATTTCGGCGAAAATCGACCGTCTCACTTAACCAGAACATCGGGGTTGGCGGCGTGGATTGCTACCATGTGGTCGCGCTGAGCTTCTCAAAAATGAACCGCCGCATCTGCCAAGTCACCAATCGCGGTGCAATGCGACCGGCTAGGGCCACAATACGGGCCTGTTTGCCCAAAATGACCGTCGCCTTGCCTGCCCGCACCGCCGACAAGATGTCGCGTGCGGCATCATCCGCCGGCATTCGCTGCGAGGCGTCGGCATTTTCGGGTGCATGACGCCGTGCATGGTCGGTGCGCAACGGACCCGGAAAGACGCAGGAAACAGAAATGCCGAGTCTTAATAAGGGTCTGCGGATACTCCTTGCATAGATGGCGATGGCGTCCTTGGACGCAGCATAGACCGCAGCACCGGGATACCCGGTGAAATGTGACAGTGAGGAGACGAATACCATTTTTGACGGCCGGACCATCGCACCGCTTCCGGCAAGGGCCGCAGCGAGTACCATAGGCGCTTCGGTGTTGATACGTAGCAAACGCAGTTGGACGTCCTCGGGAATATCCTCGAACCGGCCTGTCGCGTTGACGCCCGCGTTGAAAATGACGAGATCATATGGCCCGGCAGTCACTATTGCCGGTACGGTCCGGTCAAGCGCTTCGCGGTCACCCAGATCGCAATTGATTTGGAAAAGGTTTGCCGCGCCATCGGCCGTGCTGCGATCGAGCGATACGACGTCGCAACCATCCGCCAACAGCCGGGCGACGAATGCCTGGCCAAGACCTGCAGAGCCGCCGGTTACCAGGGCTTTCACAGCCGCCTCCCGAAAATTGATTCACCGCCAATATAACGAAACCATGACAAGGTCCGGGGAGAACGGCCACGCGCAACAGCAAATTCAAGCATTGCAGCCATTGTGCTGGGGCTTAGAAACAAGGCACCCAAGCGGCCAGGGACATAACCGGCCTTTTCATGCATTGGAGTGGCAACCGGTCCCGGATGCAGGATCTGCACCGACACTCTGCCTCGCCATTCCGACCGCAAGGACCTGGCAAAGCCTGCCAAGCCGGCCTTGCTCGCGCAGTAGCTGGCGATGTGAGATGACCCGCGTGCCGCCGTTGAGCCGATCAGCGTCAGCCGCCCGTTGGTTTTTTCCAGCAGCGGAAGGCAGGCACGGGCAATGAGTATGGTAGCAGCGAGATTGACATCGAGCGTTTCGCGCAGCCGAACCGGGTCTTCGGACTGAGCTTCGCAAACATAACCGGTTCCTGCAACTAGAATGGCGTTGTGAAACCCGGTCCATCCCACGTCCCGCAAACCTTCGCGAATAGTTGCCGATGCCACCAATGGATCCGATTGCGGAACCCGGATGTAGCCGGCGTTTGCGGGCAGGATCTTTTCTGCATCTTTTTTTAAGGCCCTCCCGGTTGCCAATATCTCGTGACGTGGTGCAAGGCGCGTGGCCAAGGCCAGCCCGATGCCGCTGGTCGCTCCGGTAATCAGTATCTTTCTGCGCATGCTAAAACGCGACGGCTTTGTCGAGCCGCGACAGCGGTATGACATTGGCCAACAAGGTGCGGGCTTCTTCTTCGTCGCGTTTCATTTGCGTCTTCAGAAGTTCGAGGCTGTCGAATTTTTCTTCCGGCCGCAAAAATCCGAAAAAGGATACCCGGCACGTGGCTCCATAGATTTCCTCGTCAAACCCAAACAGGTGGGTTTCCAGCAGGGGCGCCCCGGCATCTTCGACCGTAGGCCGTAACCCGAAGCTTGCAACGCCGTCATGAATGGCGCCGCCGGGAAGGCGCAAGCGAACGGCGTAAATGCCGTGGCACAACAGGTTACCGGAAGGCAGCACCATATTTGCAGTCGGATAGTCCAAGGTGCGGCCAAGCTGTTTTCCGCGGCTGACATCCGCCTCAACCGTGTAGCGGTATCCGAGCAGGCTTGCGGCGTCTGCAACATCACCGCCGGCGAGCGCCTCACGTATTCGGCTTGAGGAGACGACTTCGGCGCCCTCATCACGGAAGGCATCAACGAGCGTTACGCCAAATCCGTACCGCTCGCCTTCCTCCATCAAATAGGCAGGACCGCCCTGACGGTTCTTGCCGAAATGGAAATCGAACCCGGTGACCGCGTGGGTAATCCCAAGTCCGTCGATCAAAACCG
The DNA here is from genome assembly GCA_024645155.1 of Phyllobacteriaceae bacterium. Taxonomy (GTDB): domain Bacteria; phylum Pseudomonadota; class Alphaproteobacteria; order Rhizobiales; family Rhizobiaceae; genus JAHEGF01. The sequence continues at coordinate 20,340 of JAHEGF010000012.1, forward strand.
AATGTATAAATTCATCGGCCGACAGGCCGGCAAAATCCCGAGTAAACGGATGTTCAATAACCGCATTGAACCCTTCGGAATGCAGCACCGCGGCACGCATTGGTGCAGGCGTTATGCGATAGAGCGGCACATCGGGCTGGAACACTGAGCGCGGATGCGGCTCGAAAGTCAGAACCAGCGCCGGCACATCGTTTTTCCGGGCGACATCCATTGCCCGCTCCAGAACGCTTTGATGGCCACGATGAACGCCGTCGAAATTGCCGATTGCGACAACACCGCCACGCAGCGAAGCAGGAAGATCTTTCAGATCGGTTATGCGTGTAAATCGATTGGACATGGAACTTCGGCCTAGATCAGCTTGGGCATGTAGCCGACCGGGCTGCTGCCGTGTTTGACGAGGAACCGTGCCAGTTCCCCTCGGTCGGGGTGTGCGGGATCACCGTAATCACGCGCATGGATACCTCCGGAGATATAAAGCACGTCAAAGCCGTTTTGTTCGGCACCCTTGACGTCAGTCAGCATGCCATCGCCGATGGCCAACACTTCTTCGTGCGCTATCTGGTGACCGGCAATATCACTTGCAGCCTCCAAAGCTGCCTCGTAGATCGGACGGTGCGGCTTGCCAGCGATCAGGGTTAGCCCGCCCAACTGAGCGTAGTCGCGGGCAAGAGCGCCGGCACACCAGATCAGGCGGTCACCACGCTCGACGACAATGTCCGGATTGGCGCAGACAAATGGCAGGTTGCGCGACCGGAAGCGCGCCAGCATTTCCGCATAATCTTCCGGCACCTCGGTTTCATCGTCGAAGAAGCCGGTACAAATGACCGCAGATGCCTCCCGCTCTTCACACAGCTCAACATCAAGACCGGAAAAGAGAGTCAGATCGCGTTCTGGCCCAAGATGAAAGATGCGACGGGATCCTTCGGCGATGAGTTTTCGGGTAACGTCGCCGGAGGTAACGATGCGATCATAGGCCTCGACTGGTACACCAAGTGCTGTGAGCTGCTCGGCGACCGCATCGAAGCGGCGCGGCGCGTTGGTAATCAGGATCACTGTCCTGCCCAAACTCTTCGCACGGGTCAGCGCTTCCACAGAACCGGAATGAGCGCGGAGCCCATTATGCACCACGCCCCATATGTCGCAAAAAATCGTGGTGTATTTTCCGGTCAGATCATCGAGACCGGAAATCAGGGGCGGGGCAATCGTTAATTCCGGCAACAGTTTCTCCACGGCGAATTTCGCTTTGCTGGCAACTAACCGAAGCCGGCCAGACTGTCACCCGGTTTTACCCGCTTATTGCCGTTTTGACACTGCAAGCAAAAAGGACCGCCAGTTTGTGCAAACCGGCGGCCAAGTTAGCGGGCGAAACGCGTGGTATTCAGATCAGGTCGCGATCCTGATGGTTGATGATGCGGTCATATCAAGGCCGCCAAATTCGATATCGCACTCGGATTTGAAACTGGATGTGCCGGTGATGCGGATTGTATCGGCAACAAGACGCAGGCATTCGCCGGTAGTCGCATTGTTTCCATGATAGTCGACATGGCCGCCCGGATTGTAAACTATACCGATCAATTTGATGTCGTTGCCGCCACCGATAATCCAGTCTCCGGTGCTTGATGCTTCTGAATAGATCAGCATGCCGGCATAGTCGCCAGAGGTTTTTGCGGTCAGGTTGATATTGGCGCCACCGTTGATTTTGACCTCTGCGCCACCCATCAGGAAGAATGTAACGTTTTCACCGGTCAGGCTGTCATTGTTGAGAACGGTCAGTCCGGGTTTGTTGCCGTTGCTTAATGGACCGTTCGGCCGAATGACAAAAATCCCACCCGGTTCCAGGGTAACGTCTCCGCTGATCTTGAAATCGCAATAGGTACCCGAGGTGATATAGGTCTCGTTTTTCTTCAGGTTCTTGCAGGTCGTATAGGGCGGGGTAGGCACCTCTGAAAACGGATCGTTGGCCTGGTAGATATTTTCGCGGACAAAGGGGCATTCGACATCAAACTGATCGGGGAAAGCACTAATGCCACCTGATGAGCCGGCACAAACCGCGGAAACATCTGCTGATCCACCGAGATAAAGCGCATCATCGGCTTCCGAATTGGACATGATGGAGCAATTTTCCATCGAAACCACGGAGGTGCCACCGACCTCAAGAGCCTTGGGCGCTGCGGTGTTGAGCGCCAGGATGCATGGCTTGCCGATACTCGCCAAAGCTACCCGTGTCGTTAGGTGAACATCGCGCGCCGGTTCGTATCGGAAATAGCTGTCCAGCACCATATCAGCCGATACCGATACATAAACGTCACCCTTCTTGAGCGATACGCCGGGGAACACGTCATCTTCAGTAACCTGGGTTACGCCCGGGTAGTCGAATTCGACGTCAAGCTGTGTCGAACTGTTGACGTTGGCGTGGAAAACATCGGCGCCCAGCGTTTTCAGTTCGCCGTTCGTCATGCCGCTGCCGATTTTTCCCGCGATTGCCAGAGCTGCCGAATCCAGTGCGTGCTGGACGTTGTCTCGCTGGTTGCCAAGATTGGTCAGGTCGGTGATGCCCACGACGGCGCTCATGATCGGAATCATGGCAATGGCGGTCGTGATGGTCATGTTTCCATCTTTGTTGCGGAGAAAATTCTTAAGCATGTTATTACCCTTTCCGCGGTTCCCTGAGACAGTTTGCGGGGTGGTAAAAATATCGTAATAATTTGCTACCTGGTCCTTGCTTAATCCATTAAACTTTTACGATTGTAATTACATTTTTCTTTATTTCAATCTTTTGCAAGCAATTTATATATTTTTAATTCCCGCTTTCAATATATTCAAGAATATTATTTGACTGAATAATACATTTGAGAATGGTAATATTTATATATTTTTAATTTCATATTTTGTAAACCAAACTTTACCTGTATTTTTTCAATTTTGCGCATAACAACCGCAAAATATCTTCGATTCACAAGTTTGCCAAGTCAGGTATCCTGATGATTAACGGTGCATTATACATCTGAAAATTGCAGATGAAGCATATTTCTATTGTCCAAGGCGAATTTTCACAGGATAGCGGCGAATGCCGTTTCCACACGCACGGGCTCAACAAACTGGCGAGCCGCAATTTGCCGGATTACACAAACGACAACCAAATATCTTACGCGAACAAAAAAGCCGGCCCAGAAGGGCCGGCTGTTATCCTGGAAGCCTGTTGTGGCTGCGCGATCGGTTATCGCGGACCGGCTGCGGTCATCGCTTGATCCTGATGATACTCGAGCCGACGATATCAAGCCCAGCAAGTTCCGTTTCGCAATCGGATTTCATTTCTGTATTGCCACTCAATTCGACCTTGTTGGCAAGAATACGCATGCACTGCTTTGTGCCCGCGGCGCTTGTTCCACCCAGTTTGAAATTGCCATCAGGCATATAGACAAAGCCTGTCAGGTCAACGATGGCATTGCCGCCGAATTCGAATGACTCGGTATTTCCTTCACCGGAATAGATGACGATACCGGCATACGGATCCGTTTTGTCGGTCGGTGCGGTCAGGTTGGTCGTCCCGCCATTTCCGTTGAGCGCGGCCCCGTTGAGAAAAACCAAAGTAACACCGGTCCCAGTGAGTGAGTGACTGCTATTCAAGAGATTAATGTCGGCGTTATCGAATATATAAGTTCCGCCGGTCGTCAGATTGATCACGCCGCTCAAGTTATTACAATAGGTTTTTCCGGCGACGAGATTGTAGGTAGTTATACCCTGTGATTTACCGGCAATATAGTTATTGATATTCACGCAGGCGCCAGGGGCCGGCGCAGTGTAATCGGCCAGCGGATTCTTGGTATCGCTCGCGCCGGTTTTAGCTTCACTGCAATCGGTATCAACTCGAGAGTCGGGAATACCTTCGGTGCCACCCGCGGTTTGAATGCAACCGGCGGTGATTTCCGCATCACCCTGGCGCTTGATCGAACTGCCTGATGACGAGTTTGACGCAACGTTGCAGCCATCCAAATTAAGATGTGCGTTGCCCTTTATATAAACGGACTCGGATTCCCACTCGCTCAGAGCCAGCACACAGGCCGGATCACTGGCAGCGACGGTGACTTCGGTCAGCTTTTCGACTTCGCGATCAGTACCCCATGAAAACAGGCTCTTGTAAGCCAGCGTTGCCGTGACCGTAATAAAGGTGTCGCCATTCGGTTTGCCGGTTACCGGGTCAATCGGACGATCTGTACCCGGATAGTCAAATTCGGCTTCAAACCTCATGAGATTGTCGATGTTTGCCTCGAAGACGGCTTCGCCAAGGCTAGTCAGCTCTGAATCGGTCATGTCGGAACCGACCTTGGTGGCAATAGCAATGCCGGCGGCGTCGAGCGCATTGTGGACGCTGTTTTCCTGGTTTTGCTGGTTGGTAAGGTCGATCACGCCGACAACGCCAGCCATGATGGGTATCATCGCTACCGATGTAATCGTCGCGAAGTTTCCCTTTTTATCATTATAGAATCGCCCGATTGCCGATTTCATAACTTGTACCGCCTGTTCAATAGTGGCCCTGGCCAATGGCTTTGAGCCGATAGTGCGGAATTTGACGCGCATCTGTTGCGTTAACGTATTCAGGAACCCTACAATTTTAGCGATACAGGCAAATTCGGCGATTTTCCGGAGTATCGCCTGAAATCGTATGTTTTGCGGTATATTTTTGGTTAATACCTCCACCGATTTCTTTGCCGTGGTTCAACCAAATATTAAACTACTCAACCTATGGTAATGTGAAAATTTGATTTCGGAGAAACACGATGTACTCCAAGTTTATAAAAACCGGGACGGCAACTACGCGGTGCTCGTCGCCCTGATGATGGCACCGTTATTCGGTGCCGTGACTGTGGCCATCGATTACACCAACCTGACGAGGCACAAGGCAGCGACCATGCAC
>JAHEGF010000168.1 GCA_024645155.1 Phyllobacteriaceae bacterium
CATGCAGCATTATAGCCCGGCGAGGTTGCGAGGACCGCTCAAGCGGACTGGACCACGCGGTTCAGGGCAATTCGAGGAGATCAGCTGGGACGAAGCGCTTGAAACGGCGACGTCATGGCTGGGGGAAGTACGCGGCCGCGATCCAAAAAAGCTGGCCTTTTTCACCGGGCGCGACCAGTCGCAGTCGCTGACCAGTTTTTGGGCACAGCAATTCGGCACCCCCAATTATGCGGCCCATGGCGGTTTTTGTTCGGTGAACATGGCGGCAGCCGGAATCATGACAATCGGCGGTGCATTTTGGGAATTCGGGTCACCTGACTGGGATCGCACAAAGCTGTTCATCCTTTTTGGTGTTGCGGAGGACCACGATTCCAATCCGATCAAGATGGGAATTTCGAAGGTCAAGAAAAATGGCGCCCGTTTCATATCGGTAAATCCTGTGCGCACGGGATATTCGGCGGTTGCCGACAACTGGATCGGCATTCGGCCCGGTACCGACGGGCTGCTGATCCTTTCGGTCATTCATCTGCTGCTGAAATCGCAAAAAATCGATGTCGACTACCTGTTGCGCTACACCAATGCTTCCTGGCTGGTTGTTGATGCACCGGGAACGCCGGACCATGGGCTTTTTGCCCGTGACGCTGATGGCCGTGCCATGGTTTTCGAGACTGTAACGGAGCGGGTGGTCGCCAGTGACCAGAGCGGAGCGCAACCTGCACTTCATGGCAAGGTCACGCTTTCGGACGGCCGAAATGCGGTGCCGTCGTTTCATTTGCTTGCAGAAAAATATCTCGACGAAAAATATGCGCCAGAGACCGTTGCAGCTGAAACGGGCGTGCCTGCCGAAACAATCCACGGCCTTGCTTCGGAAATTGCACGCGTCGCCTTTGAAGAAGAGATAGAGATCGCGCAGCCGTGGACTGACATGAAAGGCGAACATCATGCGTTCATGCGCGGCAGGCCGGTTTCGTTTCATGCCATGCGCGGCATCTCGGCCCATTCGAACGGCTTTCAGACGGCACGTGCGCTGCATCTTCTCCAGGTGTTGATCGGTTCGATCGACTGTCCGGGAGGCTATCGTTACAAGCCGCCATATCCGAAACCGATAGAAGCCCATCCCAAGCCCCATGGAAAGGCTAAACACTCTGGATCGCAGCCGCCGCTCGCCGGACCGCATCTTGGTTTTCCTCGCGGGCCCGAAGACCTGCTGGTCGATGATGCGGGCAATCCGGCGCGCATAGACAAGGCGTTTTCTTGGGATGCGCCGCTGTCGGTGCACGGCCTGATGCACATGGTTATCGGCAATGCGCATGCTGGCGATCCCTATCCGGTCGATGTGTTGTTCCTGTACATGGCCAACATGGCCTGGAACTCATCAATGAACACCCGCGGCGTCATTAAGATGCTCGAAGACAAGGATCCGGAAACCGGCGAGTACAAGATCCCCAAAATTATCTATTCGGATGCATACTCTTCCGAGATGGTAGCTTATGCCGACCTGATCCTGCCTGACACGACATATCTTGAACGTCATGACTGCATATCGCTGCTTGACCGTCCGATTTCAGAGCCCGACAGCGTCAATGACTCGATCCGTTGGCCTGTTGTTGAGCCGGATCGCGATGTTCGCGGATTTCAGTCTGTCATGATTGATCTCGGCGCTCGGTTGCAGCTGAAAGGATTTGTCGATGACCAGGGCAACGCGCTTTATGCCGACTATGCTGACTACATCGTCAACCATGAACGGCGGCCTGGCGTAGGTCCGCTTTCAGGGTTCCGTGGTGAGAAGGGGGACAAGACCGGACGCGGAAGCCCGAACAAGGACCAGCTAAAGCGCTACATTGAAAACGGTGCATTTCACGCCACGCATATACCGCCAGAGGCGCAGTATTTTAAACATGCCAACCGGGACTATCAGGAATTTGCGGTCACCATGGGCTTCTTTGAAAAGCCGCAGCCCGTGACATTCCAGCTGTACAACGAGACTATGCAGAAGTTCCGGTTGTCAGCGGACGGATTGCGAGCGCCGTTTGCACCCGAGATTTACCGCAAACAGATTGCAGCGGCGTTTGATCCGTTGCCGGATTGGTACCGGCCGTTCGAGGAGGCGGGTGTGGACCGCGAAGAATTTCCCTATCACGCCATCACCCAGCGTCCGGCCGCGATGTATCATTCATGGGGTTCGATGAATGCATGGTTACGGCAAATCCACACCGCCAATCCATTGTATGTTCCGGGCGCCATTTGCGATGCCGAAGGATTGAAAGACGGGGACTGGGCCTGGGTGACTTCGCATCACGGACGAATAAAGGTTCCGGTCAGGAGAATGGAGGCGGTCAATTCCGCGACGATGTGGACCTGGAACGCAATCGGGAAACGCAAGGGCGCGTGGGCCCTTGATCCCGACGCTCCGGAATCCACCAAGGGCTTCCTGCTCAATCATCTGATTCATGAGCTGCTGCCTCCCAAGGGCGACGGATTGCGCTGGTCCAATTCCGATCCGATTACCGGGCAAGCCGCCTGGTACGACTTGCGGGTGAAAATCGAGAAAGCCGAGCCGGATACCGAAGCGCGGCCGGATTTTCCCGTTACAGGCTCGCCTCATTTCGCGGCGCCGGATGAACTTCGCTATGGTCAGGAGTGGGATTGATGACCAGCCTTCCACAAGGCGCGCCACCCAAAAAGCTGGGGCTTGTCATTGACCTTGATGTTTGCGTCGGCTGCCATGCCTGCGTGATCAACTGCAAGGAATGGAATACAGGCGGCTACGGTGCTGCACTTTCCGATCAGGATCCGTACGGCGCCGATGTTTCAGGTGCATGGCTCAATCGCATCCACACTTTTGAAGTGGTCCCGGACGGCGGACAACTTGTCGGTGAAGCGGGCGATGCGCGTATCGTGCATTTTCCGAAATCGTGTCTGCATTGCGACGATGCGCCGTGCGTGACGGTGTGCCCTACGGGTGCATCCTACAAACGTGCCGAAGACGGAATTGTGCTGGTTGACGAGGACAAGTGCATCGGCTGCGGATTATGCGCGTGGTCCTGTCCCTACGGAGCCCGCGAAATGGATCTGGCCGCAGGCGTGATGAAAAAATGCACCCTGTGCGTCGACCGCATTTACAATGAGACGTTTGAATTGGTTGATCGTGTACCGGCTTGCGTGCGGACCTGCCCGGCCAACGCCCGTCATTTTGGCGATTTCAATGACCCGAGTTCCGATGTCTCACAAATGGTTGCCGAACGCGGAGGCATGGACCTGATGCCCGAGCAGGGGACCCGGCCGGTTAACAAATATCTGCCTCCACGGCCGCGCAGTGTGCTGGCTGATGCAGCGAAAACCATACCATCTGCTGAAAACACCGATGCCGCAAATGGCTTTTTTGCCTGGTTGGACGGTGTGCTGGAGAAGATCTGACATGCACCCTGCGTTATCGGTAATCATGTTTACGACCCTGTCGGGTGCGGGCTACGGGCTTGCCGCCATGCTTGGCCTCGGACTGCTTGATCCGGCAAGTTGGGCGACGAAAACAGCTCATGTTGTCGCGCTGGGGCTGATCTCTGCGGGGCTGCTGTCATCGACGCTGCATCTGGGAAATCCGCAACGGGCATGGCGCGCCTTTTCGCAGTGGCGATCAAGCTGGTTGTCGCGTGAGGGGGTGCTGGCGATCCTGACTTTTGTTCCGGTGCTGTTAAACGCAATCAATTCGATATTCATCGACATATTTATCGCGTCCACGGGATTGATCGCAGCGATGCTCAGTGTCGCGACGGTCTACTGCACGGCAATGATCTATGCATCGCTGAAGTCTGTTGATGCCTGGAACACACGGTTGACGCCCGCCTGTTACATCCTGTTTTCCCTTGCCAGTGGAGCCGTTCTCGCCAGTGTGTTCGCTTCCTTCGGTGCTGGCTCTTATCCGCTGTTGCCGTTGCTTGGCATTTTCCTGCTCGGCGCCGCATGGTTTGCCAAATGGCGGTGGCGTTCGCGTCTGGCCAATGGAAGTTCTTTGTCGACGCCGGAAAGCGCCACGGGACTGGGCCATATTGGTTCGGTGCGCTTGCTCGAACGTCCACATGTCAATGAAAACTACTTGACGCGGGAAATGGGCTTTCAGGTGGCGCGCAAGCATGCAGCCAAGCTTGCCACTATTGCCTATTTGTTCGGATTTTGGGTGCCGGCGGCACTTCTGTTGGCATCAGCTTTGTTGTTTGCCGAAGCCCTTGCCGGGTCGGTTCTGCTGACCACGCTCGGACTGGTCGCCCTTATGGCCGGAATCGTGACCGAGCGTTGGCTGTTCTTTGCAGAAGCAAAGCATGCGGTGATGAACTACTACGGCGGCTAAGCGGGGTCACCGGATTGCGGAAGCCCCAGGTTTCAACGGGATTTTTCGTTTGCTCCCGGTTTGCCATCGCTTGTGAAACCAGGTCCACTGTCCCGGGTCACGCCGCACCCAATCCTCGACGACGTCGTTGATCAGTTGTGCGGTTTGGCCGGTGTCGATACGCCCATCCTTTGCACGCGGCAAGTCGAGCTTTTCCAGGATATCGATACGAAACCGGTTGCCCGGTGTTCGTCTGCAGAATACCGGGTGCACATCGCAATCAAACTGCCGGGCAAGTTTCGGCACCAGGGGATTTGACTCGCAGGACCGGCCGAAAAAGGTGGTCTTGATACCGCCGGGGAATTTCTGATCGACCAGAACCCCGACATTGCCGCTCGCTTCCAGGATGCGTGCCAGGGCGATAGATGCGCCAACCTTGGAAGGGACCATAGTGCCGCTTCCCAGTTCGCGGGCTGCTGCAACCCGTTCGGCGATATAGGGATTGTTGGGCGGGCGGAACAATGCGCTGATCTGAAGCCCGTACATGGCGGCACAAATCGGCAGCAGTTCGAAATTGCCCATGTGGGCAGTAAAGAATATTCGTGGTTTTTCGGAAGCTCTTATTTTTTCGAACAGCTCGACACCGTGAACGTCAACGGTGCCCTGATCAGGGAATTCCGGGTTGATACGGGCGATTTCGTCCAGAAATACATACTCAACGGCAAGACGCGCCATATTGCCCCACATGTCACCGGCGATGGCCGAAAGCTCTTCGCGGGTCTTATCGGGGAATGCGTGATGCAGGTTGTTTATCGCGGTTCGATGACGCCCCATGAACGGACCGAGGATGCGTGCTGAGCTGTCGACAAATCCCAGCGCCCATTTGGCAGGCACGAGGCGTATGAGCGCCAATGCGGAAAACACCAGTTTGGCGATCACCCAGTACTGGAGGTTTTTGGTTCGACGGGCGATCCGGTAGATGATTGGCTTCAACGTCACGGAATGTCCAGATGCTCAGGCGACACGCAGAATGATCTTGCCGAAAACGTCGCGGCCTTCCATGCGCTGCAGCGCGGCGTCCAGGTTTTCAAACGACACTTCCGTATCGATTACCGGCTTTACGGAACCGCTGGCAAACTTCTCAAGCGCGTCAGCCATGTTTTCCATGCGGCAGCCGAATGAGCCCAACAGCTTGAGCTGCTGCTGGAATAGGTGCATCAGGTTGATCGTTGTCGAAACGCCGGATGTCGACCCGCAGGTTACCAGGCGGCCACCGCGTTTCATACACAGCATGGAACCTGCCCAGGTGTCGGCGCCGACATGTTCAAACACCACGTCGACACCCTTCTTCTTTGTCAGTTTGCGGACAACGCCCTCAAACCGGTCACTGCGGTAGTTGATGACATGGTCCGCGCCCAGAGCTTTGGCCTTGTCGATCTTGTCATCGGACCCGACGGTCGTAATGACCGTGCAACCGGTCTGTTTGGCCAGCTGTATGGCAGCTGATCCGATGCCCGAACCTCCAGCATGAACGAGAATGGTTTCGCCCGGGTGCAGTTTTGCATTGTCGAACAGCATATGCTCGACCGTTCCGAAGGTGACCGGGGCGAGGGCGGCGGCAATGTCGGATACCCCCGGTGGCGCTGGAACCAGCAAGCGCGCCGGCATGTTGATTTTCTCCTGCGCAAAGCCGTCGAGATGAAACCCATGCACCCCGCTGACATGTTCACACAGATTATCCCGTTTGGCACGGCAATTGGTGCATAGGCCGCAAGTCCGCGCTCCGTAGATCGAAACCAGTTGCCCAGGCAGCAGACCGGCAACACCCGGCCCGATCTGTTCGACTTCCGCAGACGCCTCCGCGCCGATGACAAGCGGCATCTTGCGCTTGGCAAAAGCCATGCCGCGCCAACCCCAAACGTCGATATGGTTGAGCGAAACCACGTTGACGCGCAAGGTAACTTCGCCTGCACCCGGCGGCGGTGGCGGCGGCACATCAGCCAGTTCAAGCTTACGGTCTTCGACGAGCTGGAGTGCACGCATTGGTATTCCCGGACTCCGTATTGAAAGAGACCGTCCGCTTAGACCGGTTCGCGGCGCAACACAAGGCAGGCGTTTTGCCCGCCAAATCCAAACGAGTTGGACAATACCGTTGCGATATCCGCAACACGCGCCACATTCGGCACGACATCCAGCTCGATTGCCGGGTCCGGATTGTCGTAGTTGATGGTCGGCGGAATGACCCCGTTGCGCATTGTCAGGACGGATATCGCGGCTTCAATGGCACCAGAAGCCGAAAGCGTATGCCCGATCATCGACTTGTTGGATGAAACCGGTATCGAGGCGATCTGGTTCCCGAATACCGTCGACAGCGACAGGAACTCCATCTTGTCGTTTTCAGGCGTGGATGTGCCATGTGCATTGATATAGGTGATGTCCTGCGGTGTCATACCCGCGTCGTCCAATGCTGCGCGCACGGTTGCAATCGCAGGTGCGCCGTCCGGGCTTGAGCGGGTTCGGTGAAAGAAATCGGCCTTCTCGCCGCAGCCGCTGACGACAGCCAGTATCTCCGCACCCCTTGCAACTGCGCTGTCGAGCGCTTCCAGGACCAGGGCAGCCGATCCCTCCGCAAGCACAAATCCGTCGCGGTCCTTCGAAAATGGTTTAGATGCCTTTTGCGGATCGTCATTTTGCGTAGAAAGTGCCGATAACAGCGAGAAACGGATCAGTGCCTCGGCACTTGCAGACCCATCGGCGCCAATGGAAACAGCACGATCGCATTCACCGCGCCGGATTGCTTCCACGCCCATCTGAATGGCTGTCGTTCCCGAAGCGCAGGCAGTCGACAACGTTACGGGAAGCCCGGAAAA
>JAHEGF010000169.1 GCA_024645155.1 Phyllobacteriaceae bacterium
CATATGTGTTCATCCTGGTTGCGGGATGGCTTGCCACCGATTGCTGGCGGGTGCTCGGTGTTTATTTCGGTGGCCGCATTTCTGAAACCTCCGAGGCGATAGTACTCGTCAGGGCGATTGCAACTGCACTGGTTGCAGCCGTTATTGCAAACCTGATCTTTTTTCCGGCCGGAGCGTTGGCCAAAGTCGCCCTGGAAATAAGGCTTATTGCCTTCGCTTCGGGTTTCGCTGCCTATTTGTTGACAGGCAGGAAAGTTGTGGTGGGCATATTGTCGGCTGAGGCCGTATTGGCTTTCGGTATGCTGGCAACCAGTGGTTAGCCGGCCATATCCTCCATAATCGCGGCTATTTTTGCGGCATTGGCCGCCAATTCGGCGGGATCGGCCATATCGCCGGTATGCGGCCGTAACTTCACCCCCTCAAAACGCGGTATGACGTGAACATGAAGGTGAAAAACCACCTGCCCACCTGCGGGTTCGTTGAATTGTTGGATCGTGATGCCATCTGCACCAAATCCACTCATGACAGCGCGCGAAACTTTCTGAACCGTTTGGTAAACGGCTTTAAGTGTGGCTTCATCTGCATCGAGGATGTTTCGTGCCTTTGTTTTCGGCAGAACGAGGCAATGTCCGTCACCGCGTGGCATGATATCCATCATGACGAACGTATGGGCATCTTCAAAGACCTTGTGAGCAGGCAATTCACCGCGAAGTATTTTCGCAAAAATATTCTGGTCGTCATATTCTGCAGGCATGAAATGTGGCTCTCATATGTATGCTGATCAACGATGTTTCGGCATTGTGACCGTTACAGTCAAGTCGGAGGGAGCAACGGGATGCGCTGGATATTGGCTGGATGGTTCATGTTCATCATGTCGGCTCTCTTATTTATCGCGGTCGCATGGCGTGCCGGAGACGCTCTGGCGCTGGCCGGTGGCTTGCTTTTTCTGTTTGCCTGTTTTTCATTCCTCGTACCGGTTTTGACCAGAATGGCGAGGTTCAGAAGGACTAATCGCCTTTTCTGAACGGTGTGTGCCGGCTGAGAATCGTGTTGATCTGCGCGACATCCTGCCGCTCATGTTTTAGATAGTCGGCCACCGCGCGGCGAAAATCCGGATGCGCTATGTAATGGGCGGAATGCGTGGTCACGGGCTGATAACCGCGCGCCAGCTTGTGTTCGCCCTGGGCTCCAGCCTCGACTGTATCAAGCTTGTTGGCGATCGCGTGATCGATCGCCTGGTGATAGCAGACTTCAAAATGCAGAAACCTGTGGTGCTCGAGGCAGCCCCAATGCCGGCCAAACAGGGTGTCGCTGCCGATAAAATTTAGTGCCCCGGCAATATACCGTCCGTCCCGCTTTGCCATGACCAGTAAAATGTCATCGGCCATACGTTCGCTTACAAGCGAAAAGAAAACACGGTTGAGGTAAGGGCGACCCCATTTGCGTGACCCGGTATCGGTATAGAACCCGTAAAACGTGTCCCAGACAGTCTCTGTCAGATCGGATCCCGTCAACCACTCGATCGAAATGCCGTTTTGCAAGGCTTCGCTCCGTTCGCGCCGAAGTGCCTTGCGTTTGCGTGAGGCAAGTGTTTCAAGAAATTCTTCGTAGGACCGGTAGCCGTCATTGTGGAAATGGAACTGCTGATCCGTTCTGCGCAGGAATCCCGCGTTTTCCAGAACCTCGGCTTCAAGACGGTCGGCAAACGTGACATGGGCCGAAGACGCAGAACGCCTGTCACACAATTCCCGCAATCCGTTGGCGAGCGCGGCTTTTATCGCGGCTTCCCGTTCATCAACCACGGTCAGCAGGCGCGGACCGGTCGCCGGAGTAAACGGAATTGACGCTTGCAGCTTTGGATAATACCGCCCGCCTGCACGCTCGAATGCATCGGCCCAGCCATGGTCAAAGACATACTCTCCCTGGCTGTGCGATTTCAGATAACACGGAACTGCCCCAAGGAGCCGGCCGTCACCAGATTCAAGACGCAAATGCTGGCCAAGCCAGCCCGACTCGGCGACCGCACAGCCGGACTCTTCCAGCGACAAGAGAAAATCATGGCTGACAAACGGATTATATGATCTGCCCGGGCCCGTTTTCGTCGTGCAGGCAAGTGTCCCCCATTCCGCTTTGGAGAAGTCACCAATTCCGGTGACGCTTCGCAAAACGGCATCACCGATCGAACCCGAATTTCTCATGGTTCTGATATGGCCCGATTTGGATAGAAGGCAAGCCTGTTGGGCACATTTGTCATGCCGGACCGGTATCCGGATCAAAACCCTCAAACGTCATCTGGTCGGCGTGAGCACGTGTCAAGGCAACAGTTCTGGCATCTTTGACGGTCCAGGTTATCACCGGCAATCCGAGTTTTTCGCGAACGACGGTGATGAAGGGATTAGGCAAATCCTCAACATCGACGGAAATAAAGTCTGGATCGTGGGCAAGCATCGAAAAATGCGCTTCGAGTTCTCGCGGTTTTGTGCCTTCGACCACCAGGCCGGCAGGGATATCGGGCATTTCGTCGTGAAATCCGCGAACCAGCCAATGGGCAAATGACATGACTGCCACCGGGCCTGAATAACCTTTCAGGGCGCTTGCCACCGCGGCCAGCAATCCGGCGTCATGACCAAAGTTGCCTTTGAGTTCGATGACGATAGGGACACGGCCCCCGACCAGGTTCAGCATGTCGGCAAGCGTTGGTATTTGGTCGCCGGTCCCGCCGATTTGCAGATCTGCCAGGTCGGCTGCGGTCAATTCACTGGCATTGCCGTCGATCCCGGTCAACCGTTTCAGGACATAATCATGAAACACAATTGCCACGCCATCGCGTGACAACTGCACATCGCACTCGATGGAATAATTGCGCTCCGCTGCATGCTTGAATGCGGTGAGCGTGTTTTCCCAGCACGTGTTGTTGAGATCATGCAAGCCCCTGTGCGCGATTGGCCGCGCGGTCAGCCAGTCAATATCGGGTTTCATTTCAGGGCTGCAATGGCTTCGATTTCAACCGGTGCGTTTAACGGCAAACTGGCCACACCCACCGCAGAGCGGGCATGCCGGCCATTGTCGCCAAATACTTCGGCAAGCAGATTCGAGGCCCCGTTGGCCACGAGATGTTGCTCTGTAAAGTCGACGGTCGACGCTACAAACACCGTAATTTTTACAATTCCGGCTATCCGTTCCAGATCGCCTGCCGCCGCTTTCAATTGTGCAAGAATGTTGATTGCACACCATTTTGCGGCAAGCTGGCCCTGATCGGTGGCAAGGTCACGTCCAAGAATGCCCGTCGCAACGAGATTCCCGTCCCTGAGCGGCAATTGTCCCGATGTCAGGATCAGATCGCCATGGATATTGTAGGGGATATAGTTGGCTGCCGGCGCGGCGGCTTGTGGCAACTGAATTCCAAGTGCCGTCAGCCTGCCTTCAAGATTGCTCATCGGAATTCGCTCCACCTGGTGCATCATTGCTGTTAATGACAATGAGCATTTTTGCCTCGCTTCTGCCATTTCTTTCTATATATCTCATCCAAATCACTTTCGGAGTCCCTGTCATGCGCCGAGCGCTTGTTTTCCACGCTGCCTTTTTTGCCGGAGCGGTCATTTTTGCCGGCTCCCCGGCTAATGCAGCGCAACCATTGATCCCCCATCGAGCGGTATATGATCTGAATCTGGGCGACGCGTCCGATCGTTCCGACATAGCCGGCATTACCGGCAGGATGGTCTATGAATTCAACGGTTCAACCTGTGACGGCTATACGGTCAGTTTTCGCTTTGTCACGCAAATCGACACAAATGAAAATACTCGGCTGACCGACCAGCAGACAACAACCTATGAAAATCCAAAGGGTACCGAATTCAGTTTTGCCACGAAGTCTTTTGTTGATCAGGCCCTGGACCGGGAAGTCCGCGGCACTGCGACGGTTAAAGGCGGCCACACGCTGGTGCAGCTGAAAAAACCAGCTGAAGATGATCTGGAACTGGCCCCGACATTGTTTCCAACCCAGCACATGCTTGATCTGATTGCCAAGGCACGCAAAGGCGAGACCTTCTATGAGGCCAATATTTTCGACGGCTCAGATGATGCTAATGAAGTCCTGACGACGACTGTACTGATCGGTCACAAAGCCGAGAAAGTGTCGGACAACGCCGAGCTTAAGGTGATGGGAGACATGAAACCGCAAGCTTATTGGCCGGTTTCAATTGCCTACTTCAAGCAGAATGGCGAGGGCGGCGAGGAATTGCCGATCTACCGCATTGATTTCAAGCTTTATGAAAACGGGATTACGCGCGATCTTGTCATGGACTACGGCGAATTCTCGATGACCGGCCAGCTTGTTGATCTTGCGGTCCTGGAACCGGCAGATGGTTGTGGCGAATAGCCCGCCGTCATCGGGACTTTCCGGTTTTGCAGCAGTTTTCAGGTATTGATCCCGGCCTTGGCCAGTCCATCCACGATTGATTGCCAATCCTGTTTTCTTCTGTAGGGCAGCAGCCTTGCTTTCTCTGTAATGGAATAATCCGGATTGACCTTTTTCAATTCGGCCCAGGCATGCATTGCCTCTTCAAACTTCCCCGATTGACCAAGGCAGGAAGCCAGCAGCGCCCTCGAGATATCCGTTTGCGGTTCGCGCCTGATTCGCCTTTCCAGCAATTCGGCTGCGATCCCGTAGTCGCCGTTGAGATAGTGTGCATGGGCGAGAAAATGCAGCCAGATGGCGGGATGCAGAGGATCCAGCGTAATTGCCGTCCGGATCTCTCTGACCGCTTCCGCGCTTCTTCCCAGATAACTCAGGATGTAGCCGCGTGTTGCATGCACTTCGGCAACATTCGGCGCTATCGAGACTGCACGGTCAGCCTCTTTCAACGCACCATCAAGGTCATTTTTCCACATCTTTGCAAGCGCCAACACACGGCGCGCCGTAGCGTCGTCCGGACCCAGGTCTACGGCTTTTTGGGCAGCCAGTTGCGCGTCATAGAGTTTTTCTGTGCCGAGCCAGCCGTTCATTACCGCAAGATTGAGGTTCATGGAAAGTCCGCAATAGGCGAGGCCCAACGATGGATCGGTCGCGATCGCAAGTTCAAAAAGCCGCATCGCTTCTCGGTTTGTTTCGCGTGAATACTGGTAGGATAGATGTCGTGCCCGAAGCGCGTAGTCATAGGCAACGGGATCGACCGAAGCGATTTCCTTTTCGCTGGACGGTGCCTTCAGCGCCAGCGCTGAACTTAACGCGTCAACAATGCAATTGGTGATTTCGTCCTGGATCGCGAAAATGTCTTCAAGTTCACGGTCGTACCGGTCAGCCCAGATATGCCCGCCGGTCTTTCCGTCGATAAGCTGCGCAGATATCCGGACGCGGTTGCCGGCTTTTCTCACACTGCCTTCCAGAATGTAGCGGACATTCAGAAGTCGCGAGACTTCGCGGATATCGGACGACTTGTCCCTGAATACAAAGCTCGAATTGCGCGCGGCGACAAAAAGGTTGGGAATCCGCGACAGATCGGTAATAACGTCTTCGGATATGCCGTCGGAGAAATAGCCTTGCTCCGGATCGCCCGACATGTTGTCAAACGGCAAGACGCCGATAGAACGCTCTCTTGCAGGCTTTGGCGGGTCCGCGCTCTTTTCTGAAAGCGCAATCCGGAAGGCGCGCACGGGCTTTGCGATATTCTTTACCTGTTGGGGGCCGATATCCTCGAAATCGCATTCAAGCTTGCCATCCACCGTATCAAAGGCCGTTCCGGAAATGCATATCCCACCGGGATCGGCCAGTGCCTCAAGCCGCGCTGCAATGTTGACGCCGTCGCCAAAAATATCGTCCCCGTCGACGATGATGTCGCCAAGATTGATCCCGATCCGCATGACCAGCGCATCATCTTCACGGCTACCAGCCGCAGCCTCGGCCAGCTTTGCCTGAACTTCGATGGCGCTAGAGATCGCGTTGACCGTGCTGGAAAATTCGGCCAGCACTCCGTCACCCATGAGTTTGATAATCCGCCCGTGATGGCCGGCAATCGTCGGCGCGATAATGTCCGCAATGACCTTTTTCACCCGCGAAAAGGTGCCGGCTTCGTCGCGGTCCATTAGCGCGGAATAACCCACGATGTCAGCAGCAAGCACGGCTGCAAGTTTCCGGTCCATCAATTGCTCTCCTGAGGAACCAACGCTAGCGGCTGGCAGTCAAATTCGCCACAAATTCTTTGCCGGTTGGCCGTAAACACCTATCTCGGGCCTTATTGCCGGTTGGCGTCTTGCATTTCTGTTGGCGGCGGTTTATACGCCGCGTCATTCCACACACGGATAGTCGGTTGCGGCGGGAGAAATCCGCCCGTGACCTCCGGTGGCGGTTTTCCGTCAAATATCCGTGGAGGCTCAACCGGAAAGGTAAAACGACATGGCTTTGCCAGATTTTTCTATGCGTCAGCTTTTGGAAGCAGGCGTGCACTTTGGTCACCAGACACATCGATGGAATCCCAAAATGGGTCCGTTTATTTTCGGAACCCGCAACAATATTCACGTCATTGATCTCAGCCAGACTGTTCCGCTGCTGCATCAGGCACTGAAAGTCGTGTCCGATACGGTCGCCGGTGGCGGTCGCGTACTGTTTGTCGGCACCAAACGTCAGGCGTCGGAAATTGTTTCAGACGCTGCCCAGCGATCAGCGCAGTATTTTGTCAATGCCCGCTGGCTTGGCGGTACGCTTACGAACTGGAAAACGATTTCCAATTCGATCCGCCGCCTGCGCAAACTCGAGGAACTTCTGGCCGGTGACGCGACGGGATTTACCAAGAAAGAGCGCCTGAACCTTGAGCGCGAACTGGCAAAACTTGACCGTGCGCTTGGGGGCATCAAGGACATGGGGTCAACGCCCGACCTGATGTTCGTGATCGACACCAACAAGGAGGCGATCGCCATTCAGGAAGCAAAACGGTTGAACATTCCGGTGATCGCCGTTGTCGACTCCAACTGTGATCCCGATATTGTCGATTATCCGATTCCGGGAAATGACGATGCAGGACGGGCGCTTTCGCTGTACTGCGACCTGATTGCCAAGGCTGCGATCGATGGCATTGCCCGTCAGCAGGGTGCCGCCGGTGTCGATATCGGCGCCCAGGTTGAAGCACCGGTCGAAACTGCGGTTGAAGCACCGGCTGAAGCAGCAGCCGAGGCGCCGGCTAAGGAAACTCCGG
>JAHEGF010000418.1 GCA_024645155.1 Phyllobacteriaceae bacterium
ATGGCTGCGGCCGCATAGAGTGTTTGTACATCCGCATTTTCGGGATAGGCTTCCCGAACTTCTGCCATTTCCCGCAGATACGCTTCATTGAGCTGGGCCACGTCAATATCCCAGTCATCGTTATACCGGGCTTCGAGAGCCTTAATGAGCGCCTGTTCCAATTCCGATGCCTCAGACATTTGTTCACGAGCTTTTTTAAGTGCCTTCCAGGCCGATTCCTTTCGCTCCTGAGTCGGTAAAGGATCATTGATGTTCGGCCCCAGGGCGTAAGCCTGTCCCCAATAGGGCATAGCACTTTTCGGATCAAGTCTCGCGGCTTCCATAAAGGCCCTGTGGGCCTCAGCATGATTAAAAGCAAAGGTCAGGCGCATACCCTGGTTAAAGAAAGCCTGGGCCCGCTGATTTTTTGTGGATATCCCAAAGGAGTACTCCCCCAGGTTTTCGAAAAGCGGGGCAATCTGTTGGGTGCTGTCCGGCGGGTCCAGCAGAAATTTGGCCACAGTGCATTTCAGGGCACCAACGGATGCCTTATTGCGCTTAGGGAGCTCCCGGGTCTGATCGGGAAGCAACCACATGATCAGGAGTACGCATGATAGAATCCCGATCCAAATTAGGGCGTGTTTGTTTTTCATAGGAAAAGGTTGAGCAGAACCGAGGTTCCTTCGTTCGCATGAGGGGGGGGGTGAGCGGAGTATTCAAGATTCTGATTATCTGTAAGATAGATAATTTTGACGGAGAAAACAAGTTTTAAATTTCGGGCGGGCCCCTTCAAATCCCGGAGGTATTTATGTCCTGGATAAGAAGGCCCGGATATCTCAATTCAAGGCATTAATTACCTTTAGGTGTTTAGCCATCGAATCCAGGGTGCCCGCGAGTTTTTCGATCTCTGACTGGGCCTCCGCCCAATCGCGTTGCTCGATGGCTTCCCGGACCCCGGGAAGGGTTTTTACCCCGTATCCCGTGTAGAAACCAGGGGCGTAAATCTGGTGCTTATACCAGGATCGCCTTGGGAGTCCATCCGCACTGGTCAGTTGTTGTTCAGATTTCATCAGGAGTTTGTTCAGGGCTTCTCTTTGGGATTTTGAAAGACTGATGAAATCTATTTTGGAAAACGACTCTGCTTCGCCTTCCAGCGCATCCAGGGCGTTCTGCAGCGGGCTAAAATCGAGGTAAGGAACGGTGGATTTTAGTCCGGGGGCATTGAAATTCTTCTTGGGGTCTGCCGCGAGTTCATAGGCTTTGGAGTGCACCAGTTCGTTGTGTTTTTCGGTAGTTTTTCGCATGGAGGAAGTCGTTTCCATAATCTGGTCGAGGTAACCGGATACCGTTTTTTGCCAGGGGGTAAAATCCAGGGGGAGCCATTCGGCATTGGCCAGGCGGAGGGTGATTCTTCCCGCCGTCTTTGCCAGGGCAATGCCATAACTCATGTCCGGGTCTTTAAACCTTTTATAATGGGTATATGTATCGTAGATGGTGTGGTATTCGCCCCCGGCATTTTCACCCCCAAACCCAAGATTCAGGGAGGCGATACCCGCGTGTTGTATAAAAGGGGTGTAGTCCGAGCCGGAACCCAGTGCATATAGGGCAAATTCGCCATCTCCGCCATTGGCACGATTTCTGGCCTGTAGCCTTTGCTGAATTGAAACCCCGGTCTGTGGGTCCGGAACCTCCATGGCTACCTCAGAGACCATAGTCTGGAGGGAATGGGATCCCCCGGCTCCCAGAAATCCACGTCCATTGCCATCCGTGTTGATGTAAGCCACGGCTTTTTGTTGCAGTTCCCCCATATGATCCTCTACCCATTCGGTGGAGCCGATCAATCCGGGTTCTTCCGCATCCCAGGCGCAGTAAACCAGGGTGCGTTTAGGTCCCTGTCCTTTGCGGGCCAGGGCACCGGCAGCACGCGCTTCTTCCATAAGGGCCACCATCCCGCTCACAGGGTCGGCAGCTCCGTGCACCCAGGCATCGTGGTGGTTGCCTCTCAGAAACCATTGATCCGGGTACTCAGAACCCTTCAAAGTGGCTATGACGTTATGTGCGGGCTGAAGCTTCCATTCAAACTCCAGTTTTAGCCGAACCTTTGCCGGCCCGGGCCCGATACGATAGGTTATAGGCAGGGCACCCCTCCAATCCGCAGGTGCCACGGGCCCCCTCAACGCTTTGAGCAGGGGTTCGGCATCGGCATAGGAAATGGGTAATACAGGTATTTTTGTGATTGTCGGGGCGGCTTCGCGTTCCAGTCGTTTGGCATCTTTGGTTGCCGCGTACC
>JAHEGF010000170.1 GCA_024645155.1 Phyllobacteriaceae bacterium
ACTATTTTGCCTACGGAGCGGCGATGGCGGAGGTCGCCGTCGACACCCTGACCGGTGAATACCGCACCGATCGTGTCGATATCCTTCATGATGTCGGCCGTTCGCTTAACCCCGCGGTCGACCGGGGCCAAGTCGAAGGCGGGTTTGTCCAGGGGATGGGTTGGCTAACGACGGAAGAATTGTGGTGGGACGAGAAGGGCCGTTTGCGGACGCATGCGCCGTCAACCTACAAGATCCCGCTGGCGTCCGACCGCCCGCGGATCTTTAATGTAACTCTGGCAGACTGGTCTGAGAATGCGGAACCGACGATCCATCGCTCCAAGGCCGTCGGCGAGCCACCACTAATGCTTGGCATGGCGGTATTCCATGCGCTGGGCGATGCGGTTGCCAGCGTTGCAGGCCACAGGATCTTTCCGGCGCTTGACGCACCGGCCACGCCGGAACGTGTTCTGATGGCGCTGGAACGGCTGCGCGCAACGATGGCCGTATCATGATCAGACCGGCCGAAAAACTTGATCGGTTTCTGGCGCGCGATGAGCCGAAAGTCATGGTGGAAACAGTCGAAGTTGCCGGGTCAACGCCGCGCGAGGCGGGCAGCTTCATGGTGGTTTCGCCAAACGGTTTTGCCGGGACAATTGGTGGCGGCCTGCTCGAACTGCGGGCGATCGAGGAAGCGTGTGCGCTGTTGCAGCATGGCGGCGATGCGGGCAGGCTCACTGTGGTACTCGGCCCCGAAAGCGGCCAGTGTTGCGGTGGCCGGGTTACCCTTTCCCTCAAGCGGCTTACGTATGCCGAAATCGATGAATTGAAGGATCGTGTCGCAAGCGAAACGGAAAATCTGCCGCATGTTTATGTATTCGGTGCGGGACATGTCGGATTTGAACTGGCCGGCAACCTGGCAAGACTGCCCTTTAACGTCCAT
Source organism: Phyllobacteriaceae bacterium (assembly GCA_024645155.1). Lineage (GTDB taxonomy): Bacteria > Pseudomonadota > Alphaproteobacteria > Rhizobiales > Rhizobiaceae > JAHEGF01. The sequence continues at coordinate 923 of JAHEGF010000170.1, forward strand.
CTTGCGGATTCGCGCGCGGAAGCGCTGGAGGATTGCCCTGACAGCGTTCAATGCCACCTTCTGGCAATGCCTGAATCACTGGTTCGGGACGCTCCGGAAGGCAGCGCCTTCGTCGTCATGACACACGATCACGGTCAGGACTTTCTGATCGCATCGGAAGCGCTTGTACGTGGCGACGCGTGCTATGTGGGACTGATCGGTTCGAAGACCAAGCGCGTGCGCTTTCATCGCGATTTCATGCGCAATGGCGGTGACGAAGAGGCGTTTGGAAAACTGGTTTCACCCATCGGTGGCGAAGAGTTGAAGGACAAACGTCCACCTGTGATTGCAACACTTGCGGCCGCTGAAATTACCCAGGCACTGCTTTGTGCCGACACGAACGCGCATCGAAACAAGGGGGAGGCGGCAGCGTGACGGAGTTTGCGATTTTCTGGGAATGGCTAGCTTTTGCCGTGCGCTGGCTTCACGTGATTACCGCGATAGCGTGGATTGGATCGTCGTTCTATTTTATCGCCCTGGATCTCGGTTTGCGTCAGCGACCGGGGTTGCCGGAGGGAGCATTCGGTGAAGAATGGCAGGTTCATGGCGGTGGGTTCTACCACATTCAAAAATATCTGGTTGCGCCTGCCGAAATGCCCGAACACCTGACCTGGTTCAAATGGGAGAGCTATGCGACATGGCTGTCTGGTGCTGCACTGATGGCTATAGTCTATTGGGCCGGTGCAGAACTTTTCCTGATTGATTCAGAAAAAGCCGACCTGTCGCAATGGCAGGCAATTGCCATTTCCGCGGCATCGCTTTCGGTTGGCTGGATCGTGTACGACCTGCTTTGCAAGTCGGGGCTCGGCGAAAAACCCACATTGTTGATGATCCTGCTTTTTATCCTGCTGGTCATCATGGGTTGGGGCTACAATCAGATATTCACCGGCAAGGCGATGATGCTCCATCTTGGCGCCTTTACGGCGAGCATCATGTCGGCAAACGTGTTTTTCATCATCATGCCGAACCAGCGCATCGTTGTCGCTGACCTGAAGGCAGGGCGTAAACCCGATCCCAAATACGGCAAAATCGCCAAATTGCGTTCAACCCACAACAACTACCTCACACTTCCTGTGATCTTTCTCATGCTGTCGAACCATTATCCGCTGGCGTTTGCGACCGAGTTCAACTGGGTCATTGCGGCGATCGTGTTCCTGATGGGGGTCGTGATACGCCACTATTTCAACTCGACCCACGCCCACAAGGCGGCACCGCACTGGACATGGCTTGTCGCTACGATCCTGTTCCTGGTCATCGTATGGCTGTCGACTGTACCGTCGGCGTTGACAGGTGAGCGCAAACTGTCGGCGGCCCAGGAGCGTTTTATCCAGTCGGTCCATTTTGCGCCGGTGGCAGAGCTGGTCGCAAGCCGCTGTTCGATGTGCCATGCAGCCGAACCGGTGTGGGAAGGCATCCAACGGGCTCCCAAGGGCGTTGTCCTGGAAAACGAGGCGGATATCGCCGCCCAAGCGCACGAGATATACATCAATGCCGGGCGGAGCCATGCGATGCCGCCGGGAAACATAACCGGGATTACCACCGACGAACGGGCATTGATCGTCGTGTGGTTTGATGATGTTCGCGGGTAATTTCGATGAATGAACTGTTGATCCGCGGGCGGTTGCTGACGTTCCGCGATACGCCCGCAGGCCCCGACGATACGGCGTCCTATTCTTATGTGGAGGACGGCGCGGTGCTGGTACGAGACGGACGTATCGTCTCGGTTGGTGAATACAAGGCTGCAACGAAGGCGAATGCAGGAATACCCGTCGCAGACCACCGGCCGCATCTGATCATGCCGGGTTTCATTGATCCGCATCTGCATTTTCCGCAGATGCAAGTCATCGCCTCCTTTGGTGCCGAACTTTTGGAGTGGCTCAACAAGTACACGTTTCCGGAAGAGTTGAAATTCGGTGACAGAAATCATGCAGCACGGATCGCGAGTGCCTTTTTTGACGAAATGATCCGCTATGGCACGACAACGGTGTCCGCCTATTGCAGCGTCCATCCGGCTTCAGCCGAGGCGTTTTTTACAGAGGCCGAGCGGCGTGGCATGGCGGTTATCGGCGGGAAGGTGATGATGGATCGCAACGCGCCGACGGGGCTGATTGACACACCGCAGCGCGGATATGACGAAACCAAATCCCTGATCGACAAATGGCATGGACGCAAACGCCTGCGCTACGCGATCTCGCCACGGTTTGCCCTGACTTCCACTCCGGAACAGCTTGAAATGTCCGGGGTGCTCTTGCACGAACACAGTGACTGCTACATGCAGACGCACCTGTCGGAGAACCACGCGGAAATCGCCTATTGCATGGAACTTTATCCGGAGTGCAGTGACTACACGGCGGTTTACGAGAAATACGGACTGCTCGGTCAGAAAAGCCTGTTCGGCCACTGTATTCATCTATCGGACCGCGAGGCCGATGCGTTGAGCGACAGTGGTTCGGTGGCTGTGTTCTGTCCGACCTCCAACCTTTTCCTGGGCTCGGGGCTGTTCCCCTATTTTAAGTTGCAGGAAAGGCAAAAGCCCGTTCGCACTGCCATCGCCACCGATATTGGCGGCGGTACCAGCTACTCGCTGTTGCGGACACTTGACGAGGGCTACAAGGTGATCGCGCTACAGGGCAAGAAACTCGATCCGCTGCGTGCATTTTACCAGGCGACGCTCGGCAATGCGCGGGCAATATCCATGGATGACGAAATCGGCAGTTTGGAGCAAGGTCGGTTTGCAGACCTGATCGTTGTGGATGCGGTTGCAACGCCGGCGATGAAGCTGCGGATGGAGACAGTTACCACTTTGGCCGAGGAGCTGTTCGTGCTGCAGACGCTTGGAGATGACCGCGCGGTGGCCGAAACCTACATTGCCGGTGTGGCGCAAAAAACCGGCCTGAAATGAATACCGTGGACCGGCGTGCATTTCTTACCGGGCTGTTTGATGCGGCGGTCAGTGCCGCTGATCCTGAAAAAGTCCTGCCCCGCTATCTACCTGACAGACCTCCCGGTCGGACCGTTGTTGTCGGTGCCGGCAAGGGCTCGGCGCAAATGGCGCAGGTATTCGAGCAACTGTGGGACGGACCGCTGACGGGTGTCGTGGTTACACGCTACGGATTCGGTGTGCCATGCGAACGCATCGAGATCCTCGAAGCATCCCATCCGGTTCCTGATGATAACGGTTTGCGGGCTGCAGCGAAGATCCGCAAAGCCGTATCCGGGCTGACCAGTAACGATCTGGTTGTTGCGCTCATCTCGGGTGGGGGTTCCGCACTTCTGCCGGCGCCGGCAGCCAATCTGACACTGGAAGACGAGATTGCCGTCAACAAGGCGCTGCTGGCGTCCGGTGCTCCGATTTCATTGATGAATGCAATCCGCAAGCATATGTCAACGATCAAGGGAGGGCGCCTTGCCGCGCTGGCGTCTCCCGCCAGGGTGGTGTCGCTCGTCGTGTCAGATATTCCCGGTGACAATCCGGCGGATGTCGCTTCGGGGCCAACCGTTCCCGGCAAGTCTACGCGAAACGACGCCCTTGCCGCAATCGACCGGTACAGGATCCCAATGCCGCCGGAGGCGCTGGCGTGGTTGCGCTCAACCGGGGCCGATGCACCACGACCTGATGATGCGGTCTTTGCCCGCAACGAGGTTCATGTCATCGCCTCTGCGGGAACGTCGCTGGCTGCTGCTGCATCGGCGTGCTCTGATATCGAATGCGTGATCCTGTCCGATGCCATAGAGGGCGAAGCGCGTGAGGCCGGCGGTTTTCATGGTGCCCTTGCTAGAGAGGTAGCGTTGCGTCAACAACCGTTTGCAAAGCCCGTTGTCATGCTTTCCGGCGGTGAGACAACCGTAACGTTGCGCGGAAACGGCAAGGGCGGCCGCAACAGCGAGTTCCTGCTGGCGTTTGCGCTAGCCATAGACGGGCTGGACGGGATTACGGCACTGGCTGCCGACACAGACGGCATTGACGGATCGGAGACAAATGCCGGAGCATTTGCTGACGGCGGAAGCATTGCGCGCATGCGCGAAGCCGGACTTGATCCGGCAAAGCTCCTTGCCGGCAACGATGCATGGAGCGCGTTTCATGCTGTCGGTGATCTGTTCGAGCCCGGGCCGACAGGCACCAATGTCAACGACTTCCGGGCAATCCGCATCGAATAGCGGTCAGGCCGTGATGTCGATAACGCCGCATTCGCCGGTTTCTGCGCCGAAGGCCAGCCGGATCCCGGTTTTGTCCCATGCCAAGGCCGTGATCTGCCCCTTGCCGCCGCGCCGCAACAGTACCTCCTTTGCATCGGCGATGCGGGCAGCGATGATCATGCCGTCGCCATAGCCAATTGCGACAACATCTTCCGCCGGGTGGCAACTGACCGCGGTCACCATCTGGTCACCGCGAGTACCGAGTTCTGCCGGAGCCTTGCCCATCGGGCCGTCCTTGCCCGAGAAGGGCCAGACAATGGCGGCAGGTGCACCGGAACTTGCCAGCCATTTCCCCCGGGCACTCCACGACCAGCTTTTGACCTTGGCCGGGTAGCCGCTCATGCGCATGTGCCTGCTGTCGGAAAGGCGCCAGCCATGCAGCGCGTTTTCCTGCATCGTAGTGACGACATAGTCACTGTTTGGCGAAAACATAACGCCGGTATGCGCGCCCGTCCATTCGAGGTCGACCGGTTTGCCGGACGTCGCGGCCCAATGGAGCGTCACTCCGTCATAACGTGCCACGGCAACGCGCATCCCTTTGGGCGCGAAGGCAAGACCCTCGATGGTACGCTGTTCGGAAAGCTCCCTTACCTGGCCATTGTGCAGGCGCACGAAAGCAGTACGCCCGCTCGCCCATGCGCAGGAACCGGATCGGCCGCAGGCGACGGAGCTTATCCATTTGCCGCCGAGATCAGCGATCTGTTCGACCGTGCCGTCAGCGGAGACAAGGCAGACCTTGCCATCTTCACCGCCAGTCAGCAGTACGGTTGCATCGGGGTTTGGGGCTGCGGCCAGCAGACCGTCATGGGCCATCAGCGACTTGTGGCCGAAATCGAGGCGATGAACCGAACCGTCGGCCAAGGCAAATTGCGGGATGTTGTCGAGAAACACCGCGGAAATGCAATGACCATCGAGGTCGAGCGGGGCAATGGTAGGCATTTGGGCTCAGGCCTGACAGGCTTCGAATGTACGTTTCAGTTTTTCGGCATCCAGTTCGCGGCCGATGAATACCATCCGGCTCAAGCGTTCTTCTTTGGCTTTCCAGGGGCGCTGGTGGTCTCCTTCAACGATCATGTGAATGCCCTGCACGACATAGCGGTCGTCATCGCCGTCAAATGCAATTATCCCTTTCAGGCGCAATATGTTCGGGCCGTCAAGCTGGGTGATTTTCTCGATCCAGGGAAAAAACAGTTTGGGATTGAGCGGTCCGGCGCGCAGCGAAACCGACTGAACAGTTGGGTCGTGAACAGGTGCCGCGTGATCATGGTGATGATCATGTCCGTTGTGGTCGTGGTGATGGTCATGCCCGTGGTCATGACCGCAATCGGGACCGCAGGCATGGTCGGGGTGGCCGTGTTCGAGGAAATGCGGATCGCTATCGAGTGCGCGTTTCAGATCGAAAGCACCGCGGTCCAGAATTTCGTTGAGTGCAACGCCCGCCCGTTCTGCACGGTGGATCCTTACGGACGGATTGATTGCGCGGACCATGGCTTCGGCAGCGTTCAGTTCCTCTTCGCTCACCAGGTCGGTCTTGTTGAGCACAACGACATCGGCGAATGCGATCTGGTCTTCGGCCTCCCGGCTGTCTTTCAGCCGCAACGGCAAGTGCTTGGCATCGACCAGGGCCACCACCGCATCGAGACGGGTTTTGGTACGGACATCCTCATCCATGAAAAATGTCTGTGCCACCGGGGCGGGATCAGCCAGGCCGGTAGTTTCGACCAATATGGCGTCGAAGCGTCCTGGCCTGCGCATCAGGCCTTCAACGACACGGATCAGGTCGCCGCGCACCGTGCAACAGACGCATCCGTTGTTCATTTCGTATATTTCCTCGTCGGATTCGACAATCAGCTCATTATCAATACCGATCTCGCCGAACTCGTTGACGATGACGGCATAGCGCTTGCCGTGATCCTCGGACAATATGCGGTTAAGCAGGGTTGT
>JAHEGF010000171.1:0-2189 GCA_024645155.1 Phyllobacteriaceae bacterium
TCTCAAGCAAGTTTGAAACGCTTAGAGAGTACCACCGGCTGCACTGCTGAAACAGCAGGCTCAACGGGGTTGGGGGTGACGTTTGCATTGCGAATTTTGTAAACTTAGTTGACAAGATAGGTGTCCTCGATTAGTTAACATTGTTTACAATAAGAGGCCTTTGATGACCAGCCTAAAAGCTACACTCCTGATCAATGCCACCAGTTGCTTGGTGTTTGGCGCCTTGTTCTTGATCGCACCAGCTTTGGTGTCCGAATACTTAGGTGAGGTGCCTAATTTGGCGGTTCAGATTTTGGGGATTGTTCTGATTGTCAACAGTGTCCATCTCAGCTTTGCTGCTCAACGACCCAGCCCATACAAATTGGAAATCATCTGGTTTTCACTGGGGGATTTTGCCTGGTGGCTTTTGACCTTGGGATTGATCGCGACTGGGCATTGGATCACTACGTCAAACGGCGTCATCGTAGCAGCTATTATTGCAACAGGCGTTGCTTACCTTGGAATTTTGCAATTGTGGCGCCTGGGCACACAACGCACAAGCCGATCAAGCGCTCAACACTTCGTCGCAATTGGAACCTCATGGATGGCACTTCCACTTTGGGTAAAATTATGGCTCGTGTTGTTGAACGGTTCATTCCTTTGGGCGTTTTTCTATTGGCCTGATGATCTGGCCAAAATTACCTTGATCGCTTTTGTAGCAACCGGTCCATTGCTAGCAGGGCAACTCGCCTATGACGGGGGTCTGCGGCGCATTCTTGGTCTTGCACATCTTGTTCCATGGGCCCCGCTTCTTGTTTGGCTGATTTGGCTACACGGTCTCGAGCTTGGAGCCTACGCTCAGGTTCTTGCGATTGTCCTTACAATTTGCCTCACCTTTGATGCCTACGACTTGATTCGATTCTGGCGGGGTGACCGTGCGATTATCGGGCAGGTGAGCCCTATACATCTGTCCAAACAATCGCAATCTGTATCTAAATAACCGATGGTTAGGTTGCCCTCCCATTGGTGCATAAGTAGGGTACGGATCTGTTGTCGCAATCTGACGAGGCCAGTTGGGATGCTCCCGTCGAAATGGGCTCGAAGCGGCCAACCGGCGTAGCGGATCAAACAACCGCATCTGGAAGCGAAGCAGACATTGATGTCGGGCCTTCCGACGTGATTCAAGCTCCAAAAAGGAGCCTCGTACATGCGACACGCACTCAACGATGCTGCATGTCGGTGAGTGGGCAACACAGACTTTGCATTGAATTCTGCATACTGCCCCTTAGCTGACCTCTCATCCATAGATGACGATCCACCTTCACGAGGCCTTACCGTCGGTAACGGTGCAGCGCGTTTCCCCCTTTGTTTTCCAAGGCGGTATTTGCTCTGATATTCGCGCCGCTGTTTCGCGACCTCGTAAAGTACTATTCCTGAACTGGTTCCGAGATTTAGGCTTTCGATCATTCCGAACATCGGGATTGCCACACCAATCAATAGCAGTATAACCACCCATTTTCTCCGACCGTAGCTATCGCAACATGCGAAAGGCGGACGGGATATGCCGGCACGCAGTCAGGCAACCGGCTGAGGCCGGCCGCGTCTCATAACCAAAAATGAAAGTCGGACCGGCCATTGCATCAGCATATCGCAGGCGCACGGGCTCCAGCTGCAGGCGCATTGCAGAGTTTTGGCCGATTGTCTAAAACGTTCGGGCAGCATGCTCCGACCGGCGAAATGTCGTAGAGGACGGTTACTTGGCGAACCCCGGAAACGATGGCACCCGGCAACCCGGTAGTGACGAAGTGGCACTGGAGAACGGTTTGTGTCTCGATTGCGGCCTGTGCTGCACCGGTGTGGTGTTCTCCCAGATTGATCTGAAAACCAGTGAACTGGCGCGGGCAAACACCTTGCCGTTTGAGATATTTCTTCGCAAACCGGAAGAGAACCAGTATTCGGCGGCTCTGCCCTGCCCAAGCCACAGCGGCGGTCGATGCACGATCTATACCGAACGTCCATCTGCCTGCGTCAAGTTCCGCTGTCTTGTGCTCAGAGCAGTTGCGGCAGGCGAAATTGACATCATCGAAGCCCGCGATCGGGTGGCCGAAGCTTTGAGTCTGGCCGGGAAGGTTCGGGAAAAAGCGAAAGATCTTGGCCATCTGGCCGACGGCCGGGCTCTTCGCCGGGTTCTGCACCAGTTTCAGACCGCG
>JAHEGF010000171.1:2199-7094 GCA_024645155.1 Phyllobacteriaceae bacterium
CAAGGAAGAGTTGGAATTCGCTCGGATGGCAGGGCGTCTTCTCATGGTGCTCGACCGCTGGTTCCATGAAAACGATCTCGTCGCCAACTACATCGAGATGATCTCGCACGCCGAAAACGCCGAGGCCGCCCGTGACACGAGTGATGACTGAAAATGCGTGATCCGGTAAAAAACAGGATATGTTCTAGATATCCTTGACCAGCCGCAACGCATCGTAAATCGCGGCATGGGTGTTGCGGGCCGATACCGCATCCCCGATCCTGAACAACTGGAATCCGCCCTTTGGATTGCCGGCAAGATTCTGGGGCCGGCCGTTTATCAATGCCTCGTGATCAACAGCGCCGAGATTGCGTGAAAGCGGCTTCAGTTCGAAATACAGATCGTCAAGCGGCACTGTTCCGTGGTTGACAATGACCTGATCGACGCGTCGTGTCTGGCGAACACCGCCATAGTCGCTGCCAACCTCCGCCAGCAATTCGTTTCCCTCCCGCGTGACGCTTTGCAGGCGGTAGGTCACGGTGAATACCGTGTCGAGTTTTTGCAGCGAGCGCATGTAGGGCACCAGGTTCATGGCCATGACCTCGGGTGCAAAAGAGCGGTCCGGTGTCATGATTTCTACACGCGCGCCGCCTGCCGCGACAAGTTCGGCTGCCTGCAGCGCCACATGATCACCAGCGTCGTCGTAGAGAAGCACGTTTGCGCCTGGCTTCGCATCGCCTGAAATAATGTCCCACGCGGTTACCGTCAGTTCATTGCCCGCAGCCAGCACATCGGAGTGCGGATATCCCCCCGTCGCAACGATCACCACGTCCGGTTTTTCTTCCAGAACGGTGTCGGCCTCAGCCCAGGTGTTGAACCGGAACCCGACGCCTTTTGCCGTGCATTGCTCCATGCGCCAGTCGATGATCCCGATCATTTCCTGGCGCCGCTTCGAACGCGCGGTCAGCCGTATCTGCCCGCCTGGCTGGTCAGCCGCCTCGAACACGGTCACATCGTGGCCGCGCTCCGCTGCAACGCGGGCGGCCTCCATTCCCGCCGGACCGGCGCCGACAATGACAATCCTTTTTCTTTTGCCGGCGGGCGGAATGTCGTGTGGAATTTCCAGTTCCCGGCCGGTCGCCGGATTATGGATGCAATAGGCGGCACCGCCCTGGTAAATGCGGTCGAGGCAATAATTCGCACCGACACAGGGGCGGATATCGTCCTCGCGGTTTTCGATGATCTTGCGAACGATATGCGGATCGGTCATGTGCGCCCGCGTCATGCCGATCATGTCGACCTTTCCGCTTGCAATGGCATGACGCGCCGTTGCCACGTCGGGAACCCGGGCGGCATGAAAGGTAGGAAAGCTGGTCGCAGAACGGATTTCACCGGCGAAATCGAGATGCGGTGCACTGCGCATGCCCTGGATGGGGATCACGTCAGTCAGGCCGGGATCGGTATCGATGTGGCCGCGGATGACATTGAGAAAATCGACCATGCCGCTGTTCTTGAGAAGGCGGGAAATCTCCAGTCCGTCCTCCCGGCTCAATCCGCCGTCAAGGTCCTCGTCTGCGACATAGCGCATGCCGACAATGAACCCGGGCCCGACACGCTGGCGAATGGCGGCCAGGACATCGAATGCAAATCGCAACCGGTTTTCAAGCGGACCACCATAGGGCCCGTCAAGCGAGTTGGTGAGCGGCGACCAGAACTGGTCCATCAGGTGGCCATAGGCCTGCAGTTCAATCCCGTCGAGACCGGCTGCCTTCATTCGTTCGGCGGCATCCGCATAGTCGGCGATAATCCGCGCGATGTCCCAGTCCTCGATTTTCTTGGGAAATGCGCGGTGGGCGGCCTCGCGCGCATGGGACGGCGAGACCACCGGTAGCCAGTCGCCCTTGTCCCACCGGGTGCGCCGGCCGAGATGGGTAAGCTGGATCATGACGGCTGCGCCGTGATCGTGGCATTCGTCGGCGAGTGCCTTCATCCACGGCACGACCTCGTCCTTCCAGGCAAGAACATTGTTGAATACCGGCGGGCTGTCCCTGGAAATCGCCGCCGATCCGGCAGTCATCGTCAGGGCAATGCCTGCCTTTGCGCGCTCGACATGATAGGCGCGATAGCGGTCCTTGGGCATGCCGTCTTCCGGATAGGCCGGCTCATGCGACGTCGTCATGATGCGGTTGCGCAATGTCAGGTGCTTGAGTTGATAGGGCTGGAGCAGCGGATCAGTGGAAGCCATGGGTTTTCATCGTTTCGTTGAGCGGCAGCCGCGGCAAGCAGCCCGCGATTTTCGGATCCCCGACATGGCAGAACGGAGTATAGAACGGAACACCGATACGGGTGCGTGAATGGTATCGGTTCTCAAAAATCCGCCTCCGCTCAGTACCAGGCATCATCCATCGACGCCTTCTTGCGCTCGATGAAGTCGACGAGTTCCTCGTCCCTGGCGCTGTCCAATGGTGGGGCCTCGAATTCCTCAAGCTGCTTTTTCCATCGCAGATTTGCCCGTGTCGCGGCATCGGCCGATCCAGCCGCTTCCCATTTTTCGAAAGGCTCGTTGTCGGCCATGGCCGAGTCCCAGAAGGCGGTCTCGTAGTTTGCCATCGTGTGTTCGCAGCCGAAGAAGTGGCTGCCGGGGCCAACCTCCCTGAACGCATCCAGTGCCAGCGAATTGTCGTCGACGACGATGCCGTCGAGATAGGTGTGGAGCGCGCCGCAAAAATCTGAGTCCATGACAAATTTCTCGTAGGACATAGACAGGAGACCGTCGAGAAAACCTGCGGAATGCAAGATGAAATTCGCACCGCACTGGACGGCCGATAGCATCGACATCGTGCCCTCGTTCATCGCCTGTGCGTCCGGGAGCTTCGACGTCGTGAAATTGCCGGCACAGCGCAGCGGCAGGCCCAGACGCCGCGCAAGCTGGCCGATGACTAGCGATCCTGCCGCCGGTTCCGGTGTACCGAAGGTCGGCGAACCGGAGCGCAACGACATTGATGACAGGAAGTTGCCGAAAATGACCGGCGCGCCCGGCCGTTCAAGCTGCGTCAGGGCGCAACCTGCCATGGTTTCAGCAAGCGATTGGGCAATTGCGCCTGCCGTGGTTACCGGACCCATGGCGCCGCCGAGAATGAACGGCACGCAGATGCCGGCCTGGTTGGCGCGTGCATAGGCACGCAGAACCGTGGTCATCGTGCCGTCCCAGACCAGAGGCGAGTTGACGTTGACATTACCCATGATGACGCAGTTTTCATCGGTGAAGCCGGCGCCAAAGAGGATGCGCGCCATGTCGATTGAATCCTCGGCCCGTTCCTCGGCGGTGACCGATCCGAGAAAACCGCGGTCGGAATACCTGATATGGGAATAGACCATGTCGAGATGGCGCTTGTTGACGGCTATGTCACAAGGTTCGCAGATCGTGCCGCCGGAATGATGCAGCCAGGGTGACGACTGCGCCAGCTTCACAAAATTGCGGAAATCCTCAATGGTTCCATACCGCCTTCCCCGGTCGAGATCCATGACGAATGGAGACCCGTAGGCCGGCGAGAAAACCATGTTGCGGCCACCGATACGCACGTTGTTTGCAGGATTGCGCGCATGCTGGGTGAATTCGGACGGTGCGGTCTTCAGCAATTGTCGCAACATGCCCGGCTCGAATTTCACGAGCACGCCGTCGACACTGGCGCCTGCAGCCTTCCACAGACTGATCGCGGCCGGATCGTCGCGAAATTCGATGCCGATTTCAGCCAGGATGCGATCGGCGGCGTTTTCGATGCGGATGAGGTTTTCTTCAGACAGCAGATCGTAAGTCGGGATATTGCGGACGATGTAGGGCCGGCTGATACCGGCGGGACCGTCTGCGCGCGATTTGCGGCGTGCCAGGCGTCCGGAACGTTCGCGGCGGGGCGCAGTTTCGGCGGTCGCAGACTGCATTGTCGGTCCTCCCGGCTGGTGGCTGTACAAAAATACTGCAAGGCGACAGCCCGGTAACGCTGGAAAATCTTCATCAACTGGATAAACTGTGTTTATGCGAAACCTGCGCCAACTGTTACCGTCACCGGCCAACCTCATCGTCTTCGAGGCGGCCGGGCGGCTCGGCAGTTTTACCGCTGCGGGGCGCGAGCTCGGCATGTCGCAGGCGGCTGTGTCCTACGCGGTGCGCGGTCTGGAACAGCAACTGGGCACCTTGCTGTTCCGGCGCCTGCATCGCCGTGTAACGCTGACCGAGGCGGGAACACGGTTCCTTCACGACGTGACGCTCGGCCTGTCGCATATCCGCAAGTCAGCCGAGGAATTGCGGGAACAGACGTCCGGCGGCCATGTCACGCTTTCGGTCTCGACGGCCTTTGCCTCCTTCTGGATGCTGCCGCGGCTGCAGCAGTTTCGCGAGGACCTGCCGGATATCGATTTGCGCATCCAGACATCCGATCGTGACATCAACCTGATCGATGAGGACATTTCGCTGGGTATTCGCGGCGGGGCGCCTGAAGACTGGCCGCAATATGATTGCGCGGAGCTGGCTTCGGAACGGGTATTTGCGGTTGCAAGTTCAGCCTATGCCGCAAGGCACGGCACCAAGATGCTGCCGGCGGAACTGACCAATCACCGGCTTATCCACCTGGAGGAGCCGCATCGCACAGCGGCCGACTGGACCACCTGGTTCATGAGTGCCGGGATCAATGCGGCGGTTGCAAATCGCGGTCTGGCGATCAACGACTACGTCCTCGTCATCCAGGCGGTCATGGAGGGTCAGGGCGTGGCGCTCGGCTGGGAGCACCTGACGCAGAGGCTCGTGAACGCCGGCTTGCTGGTGCACATCAGCGACCACTCTTACGAAACCGGGAAGTCCTATTTTGTCGTCTGGCCGAAGGACCGGGAGATGTCGGCAACAGCGGCAAAGGTGCGTGACT
>JAHEGF010000172.1:0-652 GCA_024645155.1 Phyllobacteriaceae bacterium
AAATCGGGCCCATTGCCGCCTTGAAGGCATCAAGGTCTGCTGGTCCATCCTTGCCGGATGCTGCGACAGCGGCTGCTGCAGAGGCCTGGAGGCCACCAAGCTTTTCCTTGAACCCCGCCATGTCTTCCCAGATCTTCGGCGAAGCAGTGGTGTTAGCATCCATGTCCGATCCCTCGGGGAAAAAGTCTCCGAAAGCACTTGCGGTTGCGTTGATGGCGGCTATGGCAGCCTTTGCCGTGGCTGGATTGTAGGCGAGTTCACCTTTGAGCATTGCGCCGGCAACACCTGCCGAAGCACCGTTAGATTGCATCAGCGCCTTGCGCACGGCTACAGGATCGTCGGCAGCAACCGATGCTGTTGACGCAACAATGACAGATGCAAGCGCGATTACGAATTTCCTCATTATATCCTCCAGTTTGGGCAGGGTTGACGACTTTATCGTGGAACAAATATTGCCCGCACAATAAGGCCAGCCATCTCACAAACCCGTGATTTCAGGAAAAAACCGGTTTACACACTGTCAACCGCGGGAGCCCGTCTGAATGCCCGGTTTGCCAACCGCCACTAGGATGCGGCCTGGTACATCTCCAAAACGTAGTCCCAGTTGACCAGGCTGTCGACAAAGGCTTCCAGGTATTTTGGTCGCGCATTG
>JAHEGF010000172.1:674-7070 GCA_024645155.1 Phyllobacteriaceae bacterium
TAATAGGAGTGCTCCCACACATCGACACCCAGTATCGGCTGTGCGCCATTGACCAGCGGGTTCTCGCCATTGGGCGTTTTCATAACCTCAAGCTTGCCGCCCTTGACAGCGATCCAGGCCCAACCGGAGCCGAACTGGGTCATGCCGGCATTGATGAAGTCCGCACGAAACTTGTCATAGCCGCCGAGATCTGAATCAATCGCGGCCTGCAGCGCGCCGGGCAGATTTTTTCCGCCGCCGCCCTTCTTCATCCATTTCCAGAAATGAACATGGTTGTAGTGCTGGGCGGCATTGTTGAACAATCCGGCATTGCTGCCATGGCTCTTTTTGACGATTTCCTCAAGCGACAATCCACTCATGCCGGCTTCTTCAGCAAGCTTGTTGCCATTGTCCACGTAAGCCTTGTGATGCTTGTCGTGATGATATTCCAGTGTTTCCCTGGACATGAACGGCTGGAGTGCCTCGTAATCATAGGGAAGATCGGGAAGTTCGAATGCCATCGGTGTATCTCCGTCTGTTGTTATTAAGCTTTATCAGGTTGCTGGTCATTCCAACATAGGCGACCTGATCGGGCCGGCAACCACTACGCTACCAATTTTATCAGCGGCTACGCCAGTTCAGGCAGCCTTGCTTTCCGGTGAATGTGCCCATTCCCAATAGAGTTCACGGGCTTTTCTCGCCACTGGCCCGGGTTGAAGTTCGCGGTCTTCGATGCGGATAACGGGGACAACCTTCGAATGGTTTCCTGTCGAGAAGATCTCGTCAGCGTCAAGAAAGTCTGCAACGGTCAGCGTCTTCTCGGTCGTTTTGTATCCGTGACCGGCGAGTAGTCCAAGAGTGCGCGCGCGTGTTATCCCCGAAAGGAATGTGCCATTCGGCACCGGTGTGAATATCTCCCCGTCCTTGACCAGGAAAACGTTCGAAGTCCCTGTTTCTGCAACGTTACCCAGCATATCGAGCACAAGGGCATTGTCGAAGCCACGCGACTTTGCCTCCATAACCGCCCTGGCGTTGTTCGGGTACAGGCAACCGGCCTTGGCGTCGGTTGGCATTGTTTCGATCGTCGGGCGCCTGAAGGGTGACACCGAAACCGAAAATCCGGAGGGTGCGATCATCGGCGCTTCATGCAGACACAGGCAGAACCGTGTGGAATCGGGGTCCGGGGGCACGCTCATGTATCCGCCCCGTTCGGCCCAGTACATCGGGCGGATGTAAATGGCGGTTTTGCCATCGAACTTCTTCACGCCGTCTTTTGCCAGCCCGACGATCTCTTCGGTGGCCATAAGCGGTTTCATTCCAAGCGATGTTGCCGATCTGTTGACGCGTGCGGCATGCAGGCCGAGGTCGGGCATTACGCCTTCAAACCAGCGTGAACCGTCAAATACGCTTGAACCCAGCCACGTTGCATGGGTGCGCACTCCCATGATCGGCACATTACCTTCGTGCCAATCACCATCTACATATGTCCATGTCGCTGATTCAATAGTCTTGATTACGGTCATCGCTGCAAGGTCCTGTCGGGCACTGGTTGTTGATCAAAATACCGATCTTTTCCAGATCGGCATTGTGCCGCATTTGTGGTTCCGGCAAAAAGGTCTACAGATTAGTAAAGCAAAGTAAACCGGATTTGGCGATGTCTCCTTCAGCTTTTGTCTTCGATGCCTATGGTACGCTATTTGACGTTCACGCTGCAGTACGCCGCCATGCAGGCGGGATTGGTCCAGACGGACAACTCCTGTCGGAGATCTGGCGGGCAAAACAGCTGGAATATTCCTGGGTGCACAGCCTGATGGGTGAATACCGTGATTTTTGGCAGCTCACCGAACAGGCCCTCGATTTTGCTTTTCTGAAGGTTCCCTCTGCCGATCCGTCGCTGCGTAAAAGTTTGCTTGAAGCCTATTGGGCGCTGGATTGTTATCCGGAAGTCCCTTCTGTGCTCAAGGAACTGAAGGCCGGGGGTGCAAGGCTCGCAATCCTTTCAAACGGTTCTCCGGAAATGCTGGAGTCAGCGGTTTCATCGGCAGCACTCGATATCTACCTGGACGAGATTTTTTCGGTTGAAGACGTGCAGCGCTTCAAAACCGATCAGAGTGTTTATGAAATGGTCACCAACTCATGGCGCCTCTATCCCAATTCGGTTTCATTCCAGTCCTCAAACCGCTGGGACATTGCCGGTGCGACGCATTTCGGATTTAGGACCGTTTGGATCAACCGGACCGGACAGCCCGATGAATATGCAGACTACGCGCCTGCAGTGGTCCTGCCGACGCTGGCCGGGTTGGAATGATCAGTTGCGCCTTGAGCCAAGCCGGACCATAAGTACAATTTGCAACGCCTTTCACGATTTTGTCATTTCCAAGTCAAAACAAATTCATTATTGGCAGCCTCATGACACAGTTCTTGCTCAATCGCCGTTCCTTGCTCAGTGGAGGCCTGGCCCTGACCACTGCGATGCTTGCAGGCTGCAGCAGCAATCCGAAGAAAACGAGGATTGCCAAGGCTCCGTTTCCGCTACGGCCACAGATGCCGTTCGTGGCCAACTACCCGCAAATATACGGCCCGGTGAAAGATGGCGGCTTTGATCTGCCGGGCATTCCGTGGGAAAAGATAAACCCGCGCTTTCTGCGCCAGATGGTCGACAATCCGACCGGGGAACCGGCGGGCAGGCTGGTGGTCCGCACTTCCGAACACATGGTCTATTACACGCTGAGCTCCGGCAAGGCGATGCGCTATGGCGTAGGACTGGGACGCGAGGGTTTCGAATGGTCGGGGCGTGCTGAAGTCAAGCGCAAGTCCGAATGGCCGAAATGGCACCCGCCGGAAGAAATGATCGAACGCGAACCCAAACTCGAGAAATACCGCACCACGTACAACAAGAAAGAAGCCACATGGGACGGCGGTATGGATGGCGGTCCGAACAATCCACTTGGTGCACGCGCACTCTACATCTACCAGGGCGAGGTCGACACCTTGTACAGGCTGCACGGCTCGCCGGAGTGGAATTCCATCGGCAAGTCGGTTTCGTCGGGTTGCGTACGATTAATCAACCAGGATGTGATTGACCTTTATAGCCGGGTTTCGGAAGGCACGCCTATCCTCGTTGTCTAAAACCCTTTCTTGAGGCTGCCCAATATACCGCGTACCAATGCGCGGCCTATCGATGATCCGACAGATCGAACTACCGATTTCACTGCGGCTTCCGTTACGGACTGGCGCGAACTGCTGCGCCGTCTGGTCGATGTTCTCCGTGCCCGGCTCGAGGATGAACCCCGCGACGCTTCTTCGTCATCGCCAAATCCGGGAATTGTCCACTGGCTTCGGCTGTCCTGACGTACCTCCTCTTCTTCGCGCAGACGCGCCTCTTCTTCGGCCTTTGCGGCGTCTTCGGCACGTTTTTTGAGAATCTCGAAAGCAGACTCCCTGTCCACACTAGTGTCGTAAACACCAAGAATCGGGCTTTTTGCGATAACAGCCTTGCGTTCGCCATCTGCAAGCGGACCAAGGCGCGATGCCGGCGGCCGGATCAAGGTCCGCTGGACCATGGAAGGTATGCCCTTGGCTTCGAGAGTTGACACAAGCGCTTCGCCGACACCGAGTTGCGTGATCGCCTCAAAGCAGTCGAAATCCGGGTTTGGCCTGAACGTATCGGCTGCAGTTTTGACTGCCTTTTGCTCGCGCGGCGTATAGGCCCTGAGCGCATGCTGTAGGCGGTTGCCGAGCTGCGACAACACGGTATCGGGTACATCTAGCGGATTCTGCGTGACAAAAAATACGCTCACGCCCTTGGAGCGGATCAGCCGCACTACCTGTTCAACACGGTCGACAAGGACCTTGGGAGCTTCGTCAAACAGCAAGTGCGCCTCGTCGAAGAAGAAGACCAGGCGCGGTTTATCGGGGTCGCCGACTTCCGGCAGTTCTTCAAAAAGCTCGGACAGCAACCAGAGCAGGAAAGTGGCATAGAGCCTCGGGTTCATCATCAACTGGTCGGCGGCAAGCACGTTTATGGCGCCGCGGCCGTCGCGCGTGGTGCGCATTATATCGGCAATGTTCAGTGCCGGTTCACCAAAAAAATTCTCCGCACCCTGTTGTTCCAATATCAGCAATGCGCGCTGGATTGACCCGACAGACTGTTTGGTGACGTTGCCGTACCGGGTGCCGATCTCGTCTGCACGGTCGGCAATATCGGACAACAGCGATCGAAGGTCCTTCATGTCGAGGAGCAAAAGGCCTTCGTCATCCGCCATCTTGAACGCGATATTCAATATTCCTTCCTGCGCTTCCGACAGGTTCATCAGCCTTGACAGGAGCAACGGGCCCATTTCGGAGATAGTCGTGCGGATCGGGTGGCCCTTTTCCCCGAACAGGTCCCAGAAAATAACCGGAAATTCCTGGAACTCGTAGGGATCCAGCTTGATCACCTCCGCGCGCTTCAAAAGGAAATCCTTTGCCTCGCCGATTGCCGCGATACCGGAAAGGTCGCCCTTGACGTCAGCAGCAAAGACAGGAACGCCCGCATTGGAAAATGCTTCCGCAAGAATTTGCAGCGACACGGTCTTTCCGGTGCCGGTCGCTCCGGTAACAAGGCCGTGGCGGTTGGCATATTTCAGTTTGAGGACTTCGGGTTTTTGATAGCTGTCATCCGGTTTCCGGCTTGCTCCGAGAAATAGTTCTTCATCTGCGGCCATCAAGCTTCCCCTTTGATTCAGGCACCGCTTGGCCCGGCAGGCCAAACATCGTTAGTAACGGATATAATTGGGCGGCTTTGCAACCACAATGATTTTATGTTCCGAACGGGGCCTAATGCAGTTGGCGAGACCAATTTACGCAGAATGGTGCATTGCGAAATATAGCGCGCCACCATAATGTCCGGCTTGATTATCCGGAGCGGTGACCGGGAGGGGTGATGGACCCGTCTATATTCAACGAAGTTACTTTCGAAGTGCCGGATCAAAAGTCCTGGCGCCAGTTGGCAGAGAAGGCGCTGAAGGGCGCCGTGTTTGAGGACGCTCTTGTTGGCGCAAGCGACGATGGTATCCCCATCGAGCCACTCTACCAGCGCGACAGCACGGCAAAGGTCATCTCGCGCAACGACATCTCGCCGTGGAAGGTGGTTCAGCGAATTGATGACACGGACCCGGCTCGCGCGAACCGGCAAGTACAAAAAGATCTCGAAGGCGGCGCCTCGGGGCTCGCAATCGTGTTTGAAGGTGCACCAAATGCTTATGGCTACGGATTGCCTTCCAACCCCGATGCCATGGCAATCGCGCTTGACGGCATCCCGCTTGAAAAGACCTATTTGCGTATCGATACCCATCCAAATAGCCAGAATTCGGCAAACTGGCTAATGGAATTCCTTTCCCGGCAACGCGCCAATCCAAAAAACCTTCAACTGTCTTTCGGGATTGACCCGGCTGCGCGTTTTGGTGGCACCGGAAAGTTGCGTGTATCGATCGAAGCGCTGCTCGCCTCAATGCCCCAATCGCTGGCCGGATTTTTTGCGCTTGGTGTACCCGGCGTTCTGATCGAGGCAGACGGCCGCGTCTATCACAATGCCGGAGCAACCGAAGCGCAGGAACTGGGGGCAATGATCGCCACGGCGGTGACGCATATGCGCATGTTCGACAATGCCCGCCAGCCGCTGGTGTATTCAGCTCCCTATGTCGGGTTTTCAATATCGGCGGATCAGGACCAGTTCATGACGATGGCAAAAATCCGGGCGCTGCGATTGCTGTGGCAGAAGGTTCAGGAAGAGTGTGGGATTGAGCCGTCACCGGCAGCAATCCATGCCGAAACTTCCTACTCGATGATGGCAGAAAAAGACCCCGAAACCAACATCTTGCGCACTACAATAGCAGCATTTTCAGCAGCCGCCGGCGGCGCGGATTCGATATCGGTACTGCCACACACGATTGCGCATGGGCTTCCAGATGCCTTTGCCCGAAGAATTGCCCGCAATACGCAACTGGTGGTGGCGCAAGAAGCCGGTATCACAAATGTTGCTGACCCGGCCGCAGGATCTGGCGGCGTTGAATACCTGACCAACGCACTTTGCGAACACGCCTGGGATCATTTCCGCCGCATTGAAGCCGAAGGCGGCATTCTGACCAGCCTCAGGGATGGCAAACTGCAGGAACGCATAGACGGAATGCTGGAACTGCGCAAAAAGGCTGTCGGCGATGGCAAACACCCGATCGTCGGCACCACGCTATATCCGGCGCCGGCAGAACGGCCGGTACAAACGCTGAAAGCTGACCGGCAGGAATTCGCCGAGGAAGTACAGTCGGTCTGCCGGCAGCTGAAACCGGTGCGGACGGATACCTTTGCCGGTGCATCGTCATGACACCCGATTTCACAAACATTGAATGGGTGCGCCCGGCATCGTTGGAATCCGGGCAA
>JAHEGF010000173.1 GCA_024645155.1 Phyllobacteriaceae bacterium
CTTCGGAAGGAACTATGATCTCGATCGGCGCGCCTTCTGCCTTGGATTTGGCGCCACGGAACGCAAACGAAATACCAATCGGTATTTCGCCCGCAGCCGCCAGTTTGCACGGTTTTGAACCGGAATGGGTATAGCGCGCGATATTCTCGTGCAACGCATCCATGTAGGCCCATCCGCCCTCTTCGCCAAACATCTGCAACCAGCTCGACACGTCAAGGAATCCCGTACCAGACGAATTCGGGTTCGGCATGATGACGTGGCCCTTGTACTCAGGCTTGGTCAGGTCTTTCCAGCTTGTCGGCGGCGCCAGGCCGATCTTGCCTGCTTCAACCGTGTTGTAGCAGACCGCGGCAACCCAGGCATCCATTCCCGTCCAGGTCGGCGGAGAGCTTTTGTCGACGAATTTGGGGTCGAGGTTTTCAACACCCTTGGGTGCATAGGGTTCCAGCATGCCTTCCGTCTTCATCAGGAGCAGCGATGTTGCCGCCAGCCCCCAGATCACGTCAGCCTGCGGGTTGTTCTTTTCGGCAAGCAGCTTGGCCGTGACAATGCCCGTGGAATCGCGAACCCAGTTGATCGTGATGTCGGGATGGTCCTTGTTGAATTCCTCCGCGTAACGGGCCAGGTCTTCCGCTTCGACCGCTGTGTATACCGTCAACTCGGCTGCATTCGCGTTGACGATTGCTGCGACATTGAATGCAGCACCAATCGACAGCATCTTAATAATATTCTTTCTCATCAGTTCCTCCCGGTTTTATTGAATGCCAAAGCCCATACCCTCAACACCGCCCCGATATTTCAACCAGTCATGACGCAGTGCCATCGGAAATTCTTGTTATTTCACCAGCCTAGACCCGTGCAGCATCGCCTTTCAAGGGCAATAATTGAAATCGATAATTATGATAAAACTGTCGATTTTATTTATGGACCTATCCGGCAAGCTATAGCCGCTCCACTTCAGTTTTGTGACAACCGGCGGCCAACCCGGTCCTACCCATTCCGGGCCATATCCATGAATGAACGGATAAGCTGGCTTTCCTGCCTCTCCTTCAGGCAGATTAAGGCTTCATCCATTGCCAGATTGGCATCCGAAATTGGGATCTTCACCAATCTGGAGTCCTTGCCGAACTCCGCTTCGGATACAATGCCCACGCCATCACCCGACGCGACGATCTCGCGTACCGCTTCCCGGCCTTCCGCCTCTATCCGTGTTTTCAGCACAACACCCGTCTCTCTGGCAAATTCCTCGAATTTTGCCCTTGTTTTCGAGCCGGGCTCACGCATTACTAGCGGCAATTGGGCGAAATCCGCCATCCGGATTGATTTGCGTTGTCCGATCCTGCTCCTGACTGATGCAAACGCAATAATGGGCGTGGAGCTCAGTTTGATGACCTCATATTCGCCACTATTTGGCATATCCCCCAAAACACCGATATCGGCCTCATAATTGGCAAGGCTGTTGATAACGGACTCGGTGTTTCCGACACTCAGTGACACGAAAATTTCCGGGTATTTCATACGGAACGGCCCCAGTATTCCGGTCACATGGTGCGCGGAATCCGCGATGATTGAAAGCCGCCCCGATTTGACGGCACGCGACTGCGACAACAATTCAAGTGCCTGGTCCTCGAACTCGAACATGCGCCGCGTTATTTCGAGTAGCTTTTCCCCGGAAGCGGTCAGTGTAACCTGTTTTTTCTCGCGGTTGAAAAGCCGGACATCATATTCGGTTTCAAGTTTCCGTACCTGGTCTGAAATGGCCGGTTGGGTGAGATGGAGAGCGGCCGCGGCCCTTGAGAACCCGCCTGAAATCGCCACGTTGTGAAAAGCGCGCAGTTGCACATACCGCATGTTCAGCCACCCCATCCATAAGAACAAAAGATAGAATGATAAAATCCATCGTTTTGACTAATACAACTATTATCTTCAAAATCGCCCGTCTGCTTCAAAGGCGATCGTAAAATCGACGGCTGACCCCGCGCAGCCGCCCAGCCGGCAACTGGCAAGCTTTCAGGGAGTTTTATGCACATACTGTCTTTCTTGTTGCAATTGACCGGCGCAGTAATCCTGCTCTTGTACTCCATTCGCATGGTCAGAACCGGTGTGGAGCGGGCAGCCGGACCGGCGCTCCGGGACATGTTCCGCGGAACACGCCGCAGCGTTGTTTTGAATGTCTGCGCCGGCGTTGCAGGTGCGGTGCTCCTGCAAAGTGCTACCGCGGTGACACTGCTGGTTTCAAGTTTTGCGGCAACCGGGGTAATGGGCGTTACCGGGTCGCTGGCTGTCGTCCTCGGCGCCGATCTGGGAACCGCTCTTGTCGTCCAGTTTCTCAGTCTCAATCTTAACTGGCTGATCCCTGCCCTGCTATCGCTTGGCGGCATATTGTTCTTGAAATTTGATGCTCGAAAGACCAAACAGATTGGGCGTGTACTGATCGGCATAGGCTTCCTGCTACTGTCGCTCAAGATGCTCGGCGAAGCGACCGGACCGATACGCAGCAACGAACATTTTCCGCAAATCGTCGGCTATCTTGGTGAGGATATCGTCACCGCATTTATCGGCGGCGCGCTGATCGCCTTCTTGTTCCATTCAAGTGTCGCTGCGATTCTGCTTTTTACTGTTTTCGGCGCTCAGGACCTATTGCCATTGGCCGCCGGGCTGCCGCTCGTTCTTGGCGCAAATGTCGGCGGCAGCCTCGTTGCCGTCTGGCTGACCCGCAATATGCATATCAAGGCGCGGCGCATTACCGTAGCCAATCTGATTTTCAGGTTTTCCGGTGGAGTACTGTTCTTGCTGGCGCTTGGCTTTTCTGTCCTGCCGCTGGACCGTCTTGGCGCCGATCCGGTTCGCCAACTCGTGAACTTTCATCTCCTGTTCAATATCGCGCTGGTTGTCATCTGCCTGCCCTTCGTGGTGCCGCTGGCCAGACTTGTGAAGCTTCTAATTCCCGAGCCGCTGGTGTCGGCCCTTGAAAACGCCAAACCCAAAAGCGCGCTTGACCACGGTGTGATGGACAATGCCGATTTGGCGCTTGCCAGCGCGAAACGCGAACTGCTCCGCATGGGAGAGCAGATCGAGGTGATGTTTGCGCCGCTCATGGACCTGTTCGACAGCCCTGCGCCCGAACAGATCCGCCAGATCCGTGCCAAGGACGAAATCATCAACGCGTCGCACACCGACATCAAGCTCTATCTAGCCAGGCTCAACCAGCAGAAACTGACCCCGGAACAATCACAAAGAAGCATGGAACTGACCAACTTCGCGATCAGCCTTGAACGTGTCGGTAACATAATCTGCAAGGATCTATTGAGCCTGACCGAGGCGATGCACAAGAACCGTCTGAAGTTTTCGGAGATTGGCCGCAAGGAACTTGCAAGTCTTCATGCCCACGCCATGACCAACATTCAGGTCGCACTTAATGTGCTGATCTCCGAGGACCTGGAATCTGCGCGCCAGCTGGCCTCGGAGAAGGAGGAAATGCGGCGCCTCGAACAGCGCAGCCACGACCGCCACATGGAACGGCTCGGAGGGGGCAATACAAATAGCATTGCCACCAGTGACATCCACATGGAAGTCATTCAGGGCATCAAGGAAATCAATTCGCGTTTTATCGCATTCGCCTATCCGATCTTGGAAAGATACGGCGTTTTGATGAGCAGCCGCGTTTCTAAAAACAAAAAATAAGTATCGATTGATTCTATCTAATCATACGAATTATCGATTTTGCATATAGTCCAAACAGTGTCAGTAGACAGTGACATCAACCGTTTTGATCTGGTGGACCAAACAAGATGGATCAAAATTCCACACATTCAAATCCCGTGCCCGTCGATCCTCCGCGCCACGGTGAACCCTACCTTCTGACACCGGGCCCTTTGACAACCGCCAACGGAGTCAAGGAACAGATGTTGCGCGACTGGGGTTCATGGGACGCCGATTTTCGCGAAATGACCGCCCGGTTGCGCAGCGGAATACTTGCGCTGATTGGCAGCAATTCCGGTGAGTTTGATTGCGTGCCGATGCAGGGCAGTGGCACTTTTGCGGTCGAGGCAATGCTCGGTTCCTTTCTCCCGGGAACCAGCAAGACGCTTGTCTTGAGCAACGGCGCCTATGGCAAGCGCACTGCCCAGACCCTCGCCCGCATCGGCCGCGATCATGTCGTTGTCGACAAGGGCGACTACCTACCCCCACGTGGCAGTGAGGTTGCGGACGCCCTGAAGGCAGACCCGTCCATCACCCATGTTGTTGTTGTCCACTGCGAAACCTCATCCGGTATTCTCAATCCCGTAGCTGAAATCTCTGAGGCAACCTACGCAGCCGGTCGCAAACTGCTGATTGACTCGATGAGCGCTTTCGGCGCCATCCCCCTGGAAATGGACAAGATCCGCTGCGAAGCATTTGTTTCTTCAGCAAACAAGTGCATCGAAGGTGTTCCAGGATTCGGATTTGTGGTGGCCCGAAAAAACGAGTTGGAAGCAGCCGCAGGAAATTGCCATTCGCTGTCGCTGGATGTCCACGACCAGTGGGTCACGATGGAAAAGACCGGTCAGTGGCGGTTCACACCGCCGACCCATGTCGTTGCGGCATTTCTCGAGGCGCTGCGTCTGCACCGCGAAGAAGGCGGCGTGGACGGCAGGGGCGCACGGTACGCTCGAAACCGCGACGTGATGGTACAGGGAATGCGCGGACTTGGCTTCGAGACGCTGTTAACCGACCGCTGGCTGTCTCCCATCATCGTCACGTTTTTCAATCCGGCAGACAAGGCGTTCGAATTCGGGAAATTCTACCAGCTCATGAAAGACAGCGGCTTCATCATCTATCCGGGCAAACTGACGGTTGCCGACAGTTTTCGCATCGGCTGCATCGGACAAATCGACGAGCGTGTCATGGCAGATGTTGTCGCAGCAGCTGGCCGCGCGCTTAAGAAAATGGGTGTCACCGATGCCCGCCCTCCCCAATCGGCGCTGTCGGAACGCGCAAAACTGGCCGCGTGAACCGGAACGGCCGACACCGTAACAATTTGAGGATCGGATACAGCCATGAACAAGATGCCGCCGCTGGCACCCCATGTCACTGTCAACGGCCGCGATTATGCGGCGCCGAATACCTGCGCCATTGCCATATGCCTCGATGGTTGCGAACCGGCATATCTTGATGAAGCGATCAAGGCCGGTTTAATGCCGACCTTGACCCGCATCCGGCGCGAAGGTACCGATCGCCGGGCCCACAGCGTCATCCCGAGTTTCACGAATCCGAACAACCTTTCGATTGCCACGGGCCGTCCCCCGGCAGTCCACGGAATTTGTGGAAACTTCCTGTATGACCGGGAAACCGGGACGGAGGTGATGATGAATGATGTCAAGTTTCTCCGAGCGCCAACGATTTTCAGCGCCTTCTACAAGGCCGGCAGAAAGGTTGCCGTCGTCACCGCCAAGGACAAGCTGCGTGCATTACTGGGTGCCGGTCTGGAGTTTGCAGATGGACGCGCATTCTGTTTCTCCGCTGAAAAATCGGACACTACGACAGCAGCCGGGCACGGCATCGACAACGCGTCAGCCTGGCTTGATACGCCGGTGCCGGAAGTCTATTCGGCCGAACTGTCCGAGTTCGTGTTCATAGCCGGCGTCAAGCTTTTGAAGGAACACCGCCCGGACATCATGTATCTGACCACGACCGACTACGTTCAGCACAAATATGCACCGGGCATTCCGCAGGCCAACGCATTTTACGAAATGTTCGACAGGTACCTCACCGAACTCGATGCAATGGGTGCGGCTATAGTGGTAACCGGCGACCATGGCATGAAACCGAAACACGGCGCCGACGGATCTCCTTCGGTGATCTATCTGCAGGACCTGTTCGATGAGTGGCTTGGCGAGGCAAAAGCCCGCGTGATCCTACCAATCACCGATCCCTATGTGGTGCACCACGGAGCTCTCGGCTCGTTTGCAACCGCCTATCTGCCGGACGGCGCCAACGAAAGCGCCCTCATCGAAAAACTGTCGGCAATCGACGATATCATCCTTGTACTTAACAGGAAGGACGCGTGCGCCAGGTTCGAACTGCCCGAGGACAGGATGGGTGACCTGGTAATCATCTCGGGAGAAAACATGACGTTGGGCACCAGCGAAAGCCGTCACGATCTGGCGGCACTGAACGAACCCTTGCGTTCCCACGGCGGCTTGACCGAGCAGGAAGTCCCGTTCATCGTCAACCGGGCATTGCCGGACCTGCCCGATGCACCTGTTCTGCGCAATTTCGACGCATTCTATTACGCGACCAGGGCAGCTGCCCTGACGCCGGCCAATTGAACGGATCACAGGTCATGAGCGCAAAGGATAATGCAGTTCGTCACGAAGCGATGCGCATCGGCGGCAAGAAGGTGACAACAAAGGACGTTGTCGAGGTTCTCTATCCCTATACCGATCAGGTCATCGGTACGGTACCGGCAGGATCGGCGGAACATGCGGCAAGCGCTTTCGGGATTGCCGCTGCATACAAACCGAAGCTGACCCGCTATGAGCGCCAGCAGATCCTCTTCAAGGCTGCCGAACTGATCCGCGAACGCCGCGAAACGCTGGCCCACTGGCTGACCTTGGAACTCGGCATCTGCAAGCAACATGCGCTCTACGAAACAGGCAGGTCCTACGACGTTTTCACGCTCGCCGGTCAGCTTGCAATACTTGACGACGGCCAAATTTTTTCATGCGATCTGACTCCCCATGGCAAGGACCGAAAGATCTACACCAAACGCGAACCGGTCACGGCGATATCGGCGATAACGCCGTTCAATCACCCGCTAAACATGGTTGCTCACAAGATCGCCCCGGCAATCGCGACAAACAATTGCGTTGTCTGCAAACCGACCGAACTGACCCCGCTGACCGCATTGTCGCTGGCCGACATCCTCTATGATGCCGGTCTTCCGCATGAGATGTTCCAGGTTGTCACCGGCATGCCCGCCGATATCGGTGACGAGATGATCACCAACGAGCACATCGATATCATCACTTTCACCGGCGGCGTTCCGGCGGGCAAGATGATCGCGCAGAAG
>JAHEGF010000174.1 GCA_024645155.1 Phyllobacteriaceae bacterium
CACCTCGTTGAGCACCCATTGCGGGCGGGCCTCCGGCTTGTCGATCTTGTTGATCGCAACAATCGGCTTCAGTCCGATTTTCAGGGCTTTCTGCAGAACGAATTTCGTTTGCGGCATCGGGCCTTCGGCGGCATCGACAAGTATGATTGCACCGTCCACCATGTTGAGAATGCGCTCCACTTCGCCGCCAAAATCCGCATGGCCCGGCGTGTCAACAATGTTGATGCGCGTGTCCTTCCACTGGATCGAGGTGACCTTGGCAAGGATGGTGATGCCGCGCTCGCGCTCCAGGTCGTTCGAATCCATGGCGCGCTCGTCAACCTGCTGGTTTTCGCGAAACGTGCCGGACTGGCGCAGAAGAACGTCGATAAGGGTTGTCTTGCCATGATCAACATGGGCAATGATCGCAATATTGCGAAGGGTCATGATCAATCTCGAATACTGGAGGATATGGCTCTCCGGGAGCCTTTTGGCGGTGCTTACAAGGTTTTTGCCGCAAGTGGAAGGCCCCCGGCAGCGGTAATTGCAGCGCCACCGGGAACCGACCTGGCGATTGCACTTGTCAAAGAGCCCAATATGATACCTGCGATGACAAGAACCCTGCCCCGGCAAAAGCGGCGTCCGCCGCGACTGAGACGCAGCTGGCTGTTTGTGCCGGGGGCTGACCGTGATGCACTAGAAAAGGCCTCTTCCCTGGGCGCCGATGTCGCGATCCAGGAACTGGAGGACTTCACGATTCCCGAACAGCGCCCGCAGGCGCGAACGCTTTCGCACGGCGTGCTTTCCGGATGGCGGAAAGGCGGAACCCTTGCCGCGGTTCGCATCAACCCGCTCGAAGGCACCGACGGTTTTGACGACCTTGAAGCCGCGATGGCCGGACGGGCGGATATTGTGATGTTGCCAAAGTCGGTGTCGGCGCAGCAGATCATCCGACTCGACCGGCATATTACCGAAATGGAAAATCGAAACGGGATTGAGCCGGGTTCAACGGAAATCGTTCCCAACATCGAGACCGCAGCGGGCCTGGTCGCAGCCGGCAGCATCGCCGCGGCATCAAAGCGGGTGACCGCCATGCTGGTCGCGTCCGAAGACATGGTCGCCGACCTAGGCGCGGAACGAAGCCCGGACGGCCGGGAGCTTGCCTATGTCCGCTCGCGTTTCATTGTCGAATGCGTGGCATCCGGTGTCACGGCGATCGACTGCCCCTACACGTTTTCGGACAATGAGGGCGCCCGTGCCGAAACGGTTTCTGCGCGCATGCTTGGCTACACCGCCAAGAGTGCTGTCACACCCGGTCACGTGGCGGTCATCAACGATGTCCTGACACCATCGGCGGCCGAACTGGAAAGGGCGCGTCGCATCGCCGGCGCATTCGAAAAAGCGCGGGCCGGCGGAGCGGACCGGGTGACACTGGACGGGCACATGATCGAACTGCCTCGCTACTCCGCAGCCAGGCGCCTTCTGGAACGCGGCAGGGAATTTGCGGCACTGGCGGCAAAGGAATAACCACGCCCGGATGGATCGGTTCCCGCCGTCAGTCTTCCAGCGGATAATGGCAGGCACGCTGTTGCCCGCCGCCTTCTTCCAGTTCGGGTTCGGTGCTGCGGCAAAGATCCTTTGACCGCCAGCAGCGCGGATTGAAATTGCAGCCGTCCGGGGGATTGAGGGGTGATGGCAATTCCCCTTCGAGGCGGATGCGTTCCTTCTTGCGCGCCGGGTCGGCAACCGGTGTCGCAGACAAAAGCGCAGCCGTATAGGGATGGCGTGGCTTGTTGAAAACGGCCTCGGCAGATCCGAACTCGACCGGCTTTCCCAGATACATCACCATGATGTCATTGGCGATATGTTGAACCACCGAAAGATCGTGGCTGATGAACAGGTATGCAAGGCCGAGATCGTTTTGCAGGTCCATCAGGATGTTGAGCACTTGCGCCTGAATTGAAACATCGAGCGCGGAGACCGGTTCGTCGAGCACGAGTATCTTCGGATTGAGCATCAGGGCGCGTGCGACCGCGATACGCTGGCGCTGGCCGCCTGAAAACATGTGGGGATAGCGCTCATAGTGCTCTGAACGCAGGCCAACACGTTCCATCATTTCCTGGCCCTTGCGGCGCCTTTCCGAACCACCAAGGGCGGTGTTGATCTTGAGCGGCTCCTCAAGGATCGCGCCGATCTTCTGTCGCGGATTAAGCGATCCATAGGGGTTCTGGAAGACAATCTGGACAGCCTGGCGCAGTTGCGGATCACCGGCGGTAGCCTGCTTGCCGTCGATCATCAGCGTACCGCGGGTCGGTTCCTCGATCATCGTGACCAGCCGTGCAAGGGTCGACTTGCCGCATCCGGACTCGCCAACCACGGCAAGGGTCTTTCCGGCTTCCAGATCGAAGCTGACGCCGTCAAGCGCCTTGACAGTGGCCTTGTCGCGAAACATGCCGCGCGAGACTTCATAGTGTCGGGCCAGATCGCGAGCCCTGACAACGACATTCGACGCGGTGGCCGGCGCGGATTTTTCAGCGGCGACAGCCATCATCGCACATCCCCTGCGCCAGCCGCCATGGCCGGTCCGGGATGGTTTGTTGGCTTGCCGCCAACCAGCGGATAGTTGCACAATGCGTATCCGAATTTCCGCCCCTGGCGGACCGGATCGTGCAGGCACTGTTGCGTTGCATGGGTGCATCGGGGCGAAAACAGGCAGCCCTCGGGACGGTCCGACTGGCCGGGCACCACGCCGGGAATGGAAGGAAGGCGGCCGTGGCGTTCTGCGCGTTCGGGCAACGCCGACAAAAGTGCTGCTGTATAGGGATGGTGCGGATCGGCGAACAGTTCGGCCACGGGTTGTTCTTCGACTTTCTGGCCGGCGTATTGCACCTGCACGCGCTCGGCCGTTTCGGCAACCACACCCATGTCGTGGGTGATCAGGATCAGCCCCATGTCATGCTGTTTTTGCAGCGAAACGAGCAGGTCGAGAATTTGCGCCTGGATGGTGACATCGAGCGCTGTCGTCGGCTCATCGGCAATCAGGAGCTTGGGATTGCAGGCCAGGGCCATGGCGATCATGACACGCTGGCTCATGCCGCCGGAAAGCTGATGGGGGAACTGCGACAGGCGCGCTTCGGGTGCCGGAATACCAACCAGGTCGAGCAGCTCGATGCATCTTTTGCGCCGTGCCGTCCGGTCCATTCCAAGGTGAACGCGCAGGGATTCGCCGATCTGGAAACCGACCGTGAAACAGGGGTTCAGGCTCGACATCGGCTCCTGGAAAATCATCGCGATGTCCTTGCCGATTATCGTGCGCCGTTCCTTCGGTTCGAGATTGAGGATGTCATTGCCGTCAAACACCATGGCATCGGCGGTGATTGTCGCGGTCCATGGCAACAGGCCCATCAATGCCAGCATCGATACGGACTTTCCCGAACCGGATTCGCCTACTATCGCCAGTATCTCACCGTGGTCGCAGGTCAGCGAAACGTTGTCGACCGCGCGAAACTGGCCTCCGGAAGTGTCAAACTCGACTGACAGGTTTTCGATTTCCAGCAGTGGCATGGCTCAACTCCGCTTCAGCTTTGGGTCAAGCGCATCGCGCAATCCGTCGCCCATCAGGTTGATCGCCAGAACCGTGATCAGGATTGCAAGACCGGGAAATGTAACAACCCACCAGGCGCGCAGGATGAACTCCCGTGCCTCGGCCAGCATCGTGCCCCATTCCGGTGTCGGCGGCTGGGCGCCCATTCCGAGGAAGCCAAGTGCGGCGGCATCGAGAATGGCGCTGGAAAAGGCAAGCGTCGCTTGGACGATCAACGGTGCCAGGCAGTTCGGCAGAATGGTTATGAACATCAGCCGCAAAACGCCGGCACCGGCAACACGCGATGACACGACGTATTCGCGCTCGCGCTCGGACAAAACCGATGCCCGTGTCAGGCGGACGAAGTGGGGTTGCAGGATCAGCGCAATCGCAATCATGGCATTGATCAGGCCGGGGCCGAGTATGGCGACGAGAACGAGCGCCAGCAACAGGGACGGAAAGGCCAGGATGACATCCATGACGCGCATGATCGCGGTGTCGATCCAGCCGCGGAAATAGCCGGCAGTCAAACCGATCAGCACACCGGACGAAACCGAAAGCGTTACAACGAATATGCCGATAAAAAGCGAAAAGCGTGCGCCGTAGATCAGTCGCGAAAGGATGTCGCGTCCGACCGCATCGGTACCCAGCGGAAATGCACCCGATCCGCCGGACTGCCAGAACGGCGGCAACAAGAGCGCCTCGCGGTTCTGCACCGTCGGCCCATGCGGGGCAAAGACCGGTGCGAATATCGCGACCACCACTATCACCGCGAAAACGCAGAGCCCGATGACCGCGCCCTTGTTCTGGCTGAAATAGAACCAGAATTCGCTGAGCATGGCCTTGCGCATCGCCCACGGATCGACCGGGCCTGCGACCAGGGGATCGGTGTCTGTTCCGCGTGCTTCCACCTGCGCCATGCCCGCCTCCTAATACCTGATCCGCGGATTGATGAGGCCATAAAGGACATCAACAATCAGGTTGACGATCATGATTACCGCGGCAATGAGCAATAGACCGCCCTGGACAACCGCATAGTCGCGTTTGGAAACGGAATCGACCATCCACTTGCCGATGCCCGGCCACGAGAAAATCGTCTCGGTGAGGATGGCGCCGGCAAGCAGGACGCCGACCTGCAGGCCGATGGTGGTGATGACCGGTATCAGCGCGTTGCGCAACGCATGAAGCCCGATTACCCGGTTCGGCGCCAGGCCCTTCGAGCGTGCGGTTCGCACATAGTCCTCGCCAAGCACCTCGAGCATGGCGGACCGCGTCTGGCGGGCTATGACCGCCAGGGGAATGGTTGCCAGGACAATGGTTGGCAGCACGAGATGGCTGACCGCCGACTTGAAGGCTCCCGCCTGGCCTGACAGAAGGCTGTCGATCAGCATGAATCCGGTGACCGGCGGGAAAAAGTAGATCAGTGAAATTCGGCCGGAAACCGGGGTCCACTGCAATATCCCCGAAAACAGGATGATCAGCAGCAGGCCCCACCAGAAAATCGGCATCGAATAGCCGACAAGAGCGGTTCCCATGATCGACTGGTCAAGCCAGGTGCCGCGCTTGACCGCAGCCAGCACGCCGGCGGGAATTCCGATGGCGGTCGCCACGATGATCGCGCACACGGAAAGTTCGATGGTTGCCGGAAACAACGTGAAGAATTCTTCGAGTACGGGCCGCTTGGTTACGACCGAAGTGCCGAAATCGCCTGTCAGGATGTCGCCAACATAGTTGAAGAACTGGATGTAGATGGGTTGGTCAAAGCCATAGACCGCCTGCAGTTGCTGATAGCGTTCCTCGGTCATTCCGCGTTCGCCGGCAAGCAGGAGTATCGGATCGCCCGGAATCATTCGGATGAATGAAAAGGCAACGATCGCCACACCGATGAATGTCGGGATGAGTAATGCGAAGCGTGAGAGCAGAAACTTGAGCATGGGCCCAGCTTTTCCCCGAAAGCAGCCAGTGGTTGTCGATCAGCGAAGCTGAACCAGTGCCGCCCTGAAATTCTTCGGATGCGAGAGCGCACCCCGGAGCGGCAGTGCCAACTCCGGGATGCGTATCAGTCGCTGCGTTCTTATTCGGCGATGTCTACACCGTCGAACCAATGTCCACCCAGCGGATCCATGATGTAGCCGGTTACATTGGCGCGCATCGGCATGAAAACAACCGAGTGGGCAATCGTTGCCCATGGTGCTTCACGCTTGAACACGACCTGGGCTTCTTCATAAAGCTTGGTGCGTTCTTCAATCGTGCCGCTCTTGGCCTTCTTGATCAGGCCGTCGAACTCGTCGTTGCACCATTGTGCGCGGTTTGAGCCGCCGACACCGTCACAGCCCAGCAGTACCGCCAGGAAGTTGTCGGGATCGCCATTGTCACCGGTCCAGCCGAGCAGTACCGCACCGTCACGGTCTTCCGCCTTGGAGCGGGAAAGGTATTCACCCCACTCATAGGAGACGATTTCCACCGTGACGCCGATCTTGGAGAAATCCTCCTGGATCAGTTCGGCCATGCGGCGGGCATTCGGGTTGTACGGGCGTTGCACCGGCATTGCCCAGACCTTCATCGACAGACCGCCTGAACCAGCTTCCTCAAGCATCGCCTTGGCGCCATCGGGATCATACGGATCGTCCTGAATAGCGTCATTGTAGGACCACATGGTCGGCGGGATCGGGTTCTTGGCTGCCTGGCCGGCACCCTGGAACACGGCGTCAAGGATCGCCTGCTTGTTGATTGCCATGTTCAGCGCCTTGCGAACCTTGGCGTTGTCAAACGGCGCGACCTTGGTGTTGTAGGCGAGATAGCCAACGTTGAGGCCCTGCTGTTCCATGACCTGCAGGTCGGCGTTGCCTTTCAGGCCTTCGACATCGGCGGGATTTGGATAAGGCATGACATGGCATTCACCGGCCAGCAGCTTCTGCTGGCGTACCGAAGCGTCCGTCGTGATCGCAAAAACCAGATCGTCAATCGCCTGCTTGCCGCCCCAATAGTCGGCGTGCGCCTTGTAGCGGATGACCGCATCCGGCTGATAGGCAACCATCTGGAAAGGTCCGGTGCCAACCGGTTTCTGGTTGAGATCCGATGCACTTCCGCCTGCGGCCAGCTTGTCAGCATATTCCTTGGACATGACGGATGCGAAATCCATTGCCAGGTTGGCAACAAACGGGGATTCAGGTCTGTTGAGAACAAACTTGACCGTCATGTCGTCGACCTTTTCGATCGACTTGATCAGGTCGGGCATCGACATTCCGTTGAAATATTCCCAGCTTGCGCCTTCAACATAGGCGTGGAATGCATTGTCCTTGTTGAGCTGGCGTTCAAACGTGAAGATCACGTCATCGGCATTGAGATCGCGGCTCGGCGTGAAATTGTCCGTGGTGTGAAATTTTACACCGCCACGCAGTTTGAAAGTGTACTCCAGGCCATCGTCCGATACGCTGTAGGATTCTGCAAGGCCCGGAATCGTGGCGGTTTTGCCGCGCTCGAATTCCACA
>JAHEGF010000013.1 GCA_024645155.1 Phyllobacteriaceae bacterium
TATACGATAGATCAAGGGCCGCGCACCTACATTGACCGCATTATCATCCGCGGAAATTCACGTACCCGCGACTACGTTATCCGCCGCGAATTTGACATTTCTGAAGGTGACGCATTCAACCCGGTTCTCGTGCAGCGCGCTAAGCGCAGACTTGAGGATCTGGACTATTTTACCTCGGTCAACATTTCGACTGCGCCGGGATCACAGGCTGACCAGGTTGTTCTGGTCGTTGATGTCATCGAGAAATCGACTGGCGAATTCTCGGTCGGTGCCGGCTATTCGACCGGTGGTACCAATGAAGGAGCTTCGGTCGAAATTTCGGTCACCGAACGCAATTTTCTTGGCCGCGGACAGTTTATCCGGGTCTCTGCCGGTGGTGGCAGGAAGTCGCGTGATTTCGGCTTCTCATTTACCGAGCCCTATTTCCTCGGGCGGCGGATTTCAGCCGGCTTTGATCTTTACCGCCAAACCCGCGAATATACGGATTACGATACGGTCCTGACCGGCGGCACGGTCCGCCTCGGATTGCCGATAACAACGGCGCTTACCGGACAGGTGGCGTATAACTATTCCGAAGAAGAGTATACCTATTCATTGGCATGTGACACCGATGGTGATGGTATCGCGGATACGCCTGGAGCGCCTCCAGGTGATCCCGGGTGTGCGATCTCACCAGTGCTGAAAACCGCAATCGAGACGCAAAGCCCCTGGAAAAAGTCGTCCGTGTCCGGGTCTCTGGTCTATAACACGATTGATGATCCCAAGAATCCCCGGTCGGGAATCTATGCGACGGGTACCGTGGAATATGCCGGGCTTGGCGGAAACGCACAATATGTCAGCATCACGGGACGCGGCTCCTACTACCATGTAATATCCGATGAGCTTGATGTTGTCGGTGTTCTGTCCGGCGGCGCCGGACATATTCTTGATACCGGGAGCACAGGCGGCCTTCGTGTGTTCGATCTGTTCAGAAGTTCGGATCGGATGATTCGTGGCTTCGAATCCGGTGGGATCGGTCCGTATGACGGCAGTATTGGGCCATCCGGTCCGAATGATGATCATCTCGGAGGTACGACCTACTTCAATGCATCGGCCGAAGCCCAGTTTCCGCTTCCGGCAGTGCCGGAGAGCCTGGGGATGAAGGCGGCTGTGTTTGCCGATGCCGCAACATTGTTCGGAAATGATTTGGCCGTGGGACTCGCCAGCGAAAGCATGAAATGGCGCGCATCCGTTGGTGTCGGCATTATCTGGGCTTCGCCATTCGGGCCGCTGCGCATCAACTATGCTGTGCCGGTCATGAAAGAACCGACGGACAAGGTTGAAGAGTTCAGTTTCGGAATTTCCAGCCGGTTCTGATCGGGTTTGTTCGCGCGGCCGCGCCCTTTCGGCCACCATCTGAGGTTTTCCTCAATGCCAGATCCAGTATTTTTCCCGCAGCCGGATAGTATTACCCTGCGGGAAATCGCCGATTTGACTGGCGTGGAACTGCATCCCACCGCCCGACCTGAGATAATCGTATCCAGTTTGGCACCCCTTTCAGCGGGGGGCACTGGCGCTCTGGTTTTTGCAGAGGGTAGGCGCAATGCACCTGCATTGGCAAAACTTTCCGCTACTGCGGCAATTGTCACCGAAGACCTCGTATCTTGTGTGCCGGACGGTATTGCCATCCTTGTCACCGCAAGGCCGCAATTCGCATTCAACCAGGTTGCGCAAAAGCTGTTTCCGGCAGCGATGAGTCCTGGACGATGGACGGGAGAAGCCGCGATATCTGCGGCTGCAATCATTGATCCGTCTGCTCGACTGGAACCAGGCGTTATTGTCGAAGCTGGTGCAGTTATCAGTGCTGATGTTGCTATTGGCTTCGGGACGGTAATCGCTCCCAATGCTGTTGTCGGCCGGGAGTGCCGGATTGGGCGAAACAGCCATATCGGCAGCAGTACCAGCATTCGCAATGCGTTGATTGGCGACCATGTAATCGTCCATGATGGTGTTCGCATCGGCCAGGATGGCTTCGGCTACCTTCCAGGTCCTGGCGGTCTGGAAAAAGTCCCGCAACTTGGCAGGGTCATCATCCAGAACCACGTCGAGATCGGTGCAAACACGACCATTGACCGAGGTGCACTTGAGGACACCGTCATCGGCGAGGGGACCAAGATCGACAACCTTGTTCAAATCGCCCACAACGTGAAAATTGGCAGGCAATGTGCGATTGCCGCCCATTGCGGCATTTCGGGTTCCGTCACCATTGGCGACGGTGTTATGTTGGGCGGGTTGGTCGGGATCGCAAACCACGTCAAAATAGGAGACGGAGCGCAAATTGCTGCCACATCCGGCGTGATGAATGAAGTTCCACCTGGCGAAAAATGGGGCGGGGCCCCTGCAAAGCCATTGCGAACATTTTTCCGGGAAATGGCTGCATTGAAGGGCCTGGCCAACCCCAAGAAAAAGGATAACGGCAGTGACTGACAACTCACGGTCCACCCTAGATACAGCTGATATCCTGCAGGTCATGGATAGGCTTCCGCACCGTTATCCTTTCCTGCTGGTCGACAAGATAGTGGAAATAGACGGAGATCGGTCCGCAATCGGGATCAAGAATGTCACGGTCAATGAACCCCATTTTCAGGGGCACTTCCCCGGCCAGCCGGTAATGCCCGGTGTGCTAATTGTCGAGGCAATGGCCCAGACCGCGGGTTACATATGCATCGCGAATGCCGGAGACGAAAGTCCGAGTCTGGTTTATTTCCTGACCATAGATGGCGCAAAGTTTCGCCGTCCTGTGGTGCCGGGCGATCAGATCCACATCCATGTTACCAAGCTCAAACAGCGTGGCAGTATCTGGAAATTCGGCTGCGAGGCCAGGGTTGACGGCGCCAAGGTCGCCGAAGCGACCATATCCGCCATGATGTCGCCGCCGGAAGTCAAGTGAATTCCATGACTGCAACAAAACAAGAAACCCGCATCCACCCGATGGCGGTGGTTGAGGAGGGCGCGGTCATTGGTGCCGGCGTCGAGATCGGACCGTTTTGCCATGTATCATCGCGGGCCAATTTGGGCCCCGGCGTGCGGCTTGTAAGCCACGTAAGCATACAGGGCGCCACGACCATTGGTGATGGTACCGAAGTCGGACCTCATACGGCGTTGGGCGGAACACCGCAAAATCGTGCCCACCGTGGCAGTCACACGACATTGACGATTGGCCGGAATTGCATCATTCGCGAGTGTGTCACCATGCATGTTGGTACTGATAGCGCGAGCGGAACTACCAGTGTCGGCGATAATTGTTTCATCATGGGGTGTACGCATATCGCCCATGACTGCATTGTCGGAAATGGTGTGACCCTGGCCAACCTCGCGACAATTGCCGGGCACTGCGAAATCGGCGACCATGCGATTGTCAGTGGCATGACAGCCGTTCACCAGTTTGTCCGAGTTGGCCATCATGCATTCCTGTCGGGTTGTTCAGCAATTGTCGGGGATGTAATCCCCTACGGCATGGCTGTTGGAAACCGTGCGAAACTGCGCGGCCTTAACATTGTCGGCATGAAGCGCTCCGGCATGAAACGAAGCGATATTGTTGACATGCGCGCAGCAGTGGACATTCTGTTTGATGAGCGTCAGCCAATCGCGGAAAATGCCCCCCGGGTTTTGCATACTTACCCCGGTTCAGCGACTATCCGCGAACTCGTTGAATTCGTCACGGTACGCAAAAAGCGCTACTTTACGGTTCCGCCAAAAGGCGGCGTTGAGAACGGCGAATTGGAAACACACGGCTGAACGGTGAAATCGCAAACGGCAAAAAACGTTGAAAAGCTTCGGCTGGGCGCAGGTGCCAAGGTTGCGGTAATTGCCGGCAATGGCCAACTTCCGATTGACGTAACCGGCGAATTGCAGCGTCAGGGTTATTATCCATTTGTTGTCATGATTGAGGGAGAGGCTGACGACGCTTTGTCGACATATGACAATGCTGTTTTGAGCCTTGAAAACCTTGGCCGGGTATTCGCGCTGCTCGATGGTGCCGGCATCAGCCATGTCATTCTGGCGGGCGGAATCTCACGCCGTCCATCAGTAACTGCATTACGCCCTTCCATTGCCCTGTTGCACATTGCGTTCAAGGTCGCGGCCGCGCTTGCAAGGGGCGACGATTCCCTGTTGAGGACGCTTATTGGGATATTTGAGGAAAAGGGATTCAGCGTGATCGGCGCGCATGAAGTCGTGCCGGATCTCCTGTCACAGATTGGACCGATGACGCGAAAAAAACCCTCCAAGGCGGCAATGCGGGATATTGAAGCGGCCCGCGAGGCTATACGGCGCTTGGGGCCTGTTGATCTTGGACAAGCGGCGATCGCGGTCAAGGGACGGGTCGTAGCAATCG
Source organism: Phyllobacteriaceae bacterium (assembly GCA_024645155.1). Taxonomy (GTDB): domain Bacteria; phylum Pseudomonadota; class Alphaproteobacteria; order Rhizobiales; family Rhizobiaceae; genus JAHEGF01. Next base: position 4,376 of record JAHEGF010000013.1, read on the forward strand.
AAGGGCCGGAAGGCACGGATGCGGTTTTGGCGCGAGTCAAGGACCTCCGCAGTGCTCATCGCCTTTCTGCGACCGGTGGCGGCGTTCTCGTCAAATGCGCCAAGCCAGGACAGGAGTTGCGCGTGGATTTGCCTACAATCGGCCCGGAGACGGTCAACGGTGCAGTTTCGGCTGGTTTGGCAGGAATCGCCCTGGAGGGTGGGCGCGCATTTATTTTGGATTATCAGGCTACCGTATCGGCCGCGCAAAAAGCTGGGCTTTTTGTCTATGGCCTGGAGCCGGATGCGCCATGACCCGGACATCTGCCAAGACGCTTCGTATTGCTGTTGTTGCCGGTGAAGAATCCGGCGATATTCTTGGTGCAGACCTCGTCGATGCGTTGCAAAAGCAATCCGGAAAGGTGGTCGACCTGATTGGTGTCGGCGGGAGCCGTTTGCAAGCTCGTGGCCTGAATACGCTGTTTGACCCGGATATTATCGCGATCATGGGATTAAGCGCCGTTGTGCGCGATTTACCGCGGCTTCTGCACAATTTGAACAAAACAGCCAAGGCGATCGTTGAAGCAAAACCGGACTGTCTGATCACGATCGATAGCCCGGCATTCAATATGCGGGTTGCAAAAAAGGTAAGAGCACACGATCCGGCGATTCCGATAATCAAATATGTCTGCCCGAGTGTATGGGCATGGGGCGAGGGGCGCGCTGTGCGCATGCGGCCATTTACCGATCACGTATTGTGCCTGCTACCCTTTGAACCGGAAGAATTGCAACGATTGAAAGGTCCGAAAGGAACATTTGTCGGCCACCGTCTGAGCCATGACAAGGAACTGAGCCGGGCCGCAAGCCGGCAAAAAAGGCGCAAGCATAAGGTTTCCGATGGCAGGAAAACGCTTCTTGTTCTCCCGGGGTCGCGCCGGTCGGAAGTCAGCGCGCTAGCTGATCCGTTTCGCGAAACGATAACACTGCTGCAGCAGCGCGGTCAGGATTTTCGCATTCTCATGCCAACGGTGCCGCGCGTACAAGCCCTTGTTCGGTCGGCCACTGCAAACTGGCCGGTACAGCCGGAAATACTCGTCGGTGACGAGGCAAAATGGCAGGCATTCGGTGCCGCTGACGCGGCGCTGGCAGCCTCCGGTACCGTGACGCTGGAGCTTGCGCTTGCGGGTGTTCCAACGGTTGTTGCCTACAAGGCTGACCGCCTCTGGCGCATGCTCGGTGCCATAATCCGGGTCTGGTCTGCATCCCTGCCCAATCTGATTGCCGACCGCGTTGTCATGCCGGAATATTTCAATGAATTCGTGCGCCCGGGACTGTTGGCACGCCACATCGAGGCGCTCTTCAACAATTCCCACGAACGCAGCGCGCAATTAGCCGGATTTGCAGAGGTGTCGCGACGGATGAAAACGAAACGTCCGGCAGGTGAAATTGCCGCAGCCGTTGTTCTGGCGGAAATCGATGGCAGAAGGGCCGGATAAAAACCCGACCCCTCAAGTACTATTGGCTCGGAGAATGCAGTTTGCCTGGTGAGCCGTGCCTACCGTTTGGAAATGGGTACATAGTCGCGCTCGGTCGGCCCGGTGTAGAGCTGACGCGGACGCCCGATTTTCTGTCGCGGATCCTCGATCATTTCCTTCCACTGGGCAATCCATCCGACCGTGCGGGCTACCGCAAACAGGACCGTGAACATCGTGGTCGGGAAACCGAGTGCCTTCAGCGTGATGCCCGAATAAAAATCGATGTTCGGGTATAGCCGTTTTTCGATGAAGTAATCATCGGTTAGAGCAATTCTTTCAAGTTCCATGGCAACGTCAAGCATCGGGTCGTCCTTGATACCCAATTCGCCAAGAACCTCGTGCGTGGTTTTCTGCATGATTTTTGCACGCGGATCGTAGTTTTTGTAAACGCGATGTCCGAATCCCATGAGCCGGAACGGGTCATCCTTGTCCTTGGCCCGTGCAATGAACTCCGGAATACGGTCGACCGATCCGATTTCTGACAGCATGTTGAGCGCGGCTTCGTTGGCGCCGCCATGAGCTGGCCCCCATAGGCAGGCAATGCCGGCCGCGATACATGCAAACGGGTTGGCGCCCGATGAACCGGCAAGGCGCACTGTCGAGGTCGACGCGTTTTGCTCGTGGTCGGCATGAAGAATGAAAATCCGGTCCATGGCACGCGCCAGTACCGGATTGACTTCGAACTCCTGGCACGGAACCGCAAAACACATGCGCAGGAAATTGGCTGAATAATCAAGGTCGTTGTGCGGGTAAACGAACGGCTGACCAACATGATACTTGTAAGCCATCGCAGCAATTGTCGGCAGCTTGGCGATCATGCGCAGGCTGGCAACCATGCGCTGATGCGGGTCGGAAATGTCGGTGGAGTCGTGGTAAAATGCCGAAAGCGCGCCAACAACGCCGCACATGACGGCCATCGGGTGCGCATCACGGCGAAAGCCGGTGAAAAAGCGCATCATCTGCTCGTGAACCATAGTATGATGGGTCACGCGATAGTCGAAGTCGTCCTTTTCGCTTTTTGTCGGCAATTCGCCATACAGCAGCAGATAGCAGACTTCGAGAAAGTCACCATGTTCAGCAAGTTGTTCGATGGGATAACCGCGGTGCAGCAAAATGCCCTCGTCGCCGTCAATATAGGTTATCTGTGACTCGCAACTGGCTGTCGACGTATATCCCGGATCGTAGGTGAATGCGCCAGTTGTCGCATAAAGTTTTGAAATATCGACCACATCGGGTCCGACTGAGCCATGGCGAACCGGAAAATCGTGGTTTTTACCTGCGAGTTCCAATTTTGCAGAGTCACTTGCCATGCCAGTTCCTTTCGAAAACATAAGATATATACACCACGCGGATATTGCAGTGCAACATTCAGAAAAATGCTGAAATCGCGCTCTTGCTAACCTATTTGTGGCCACCTGCCAAGCGGGCAACTATGATATGGTGCAGCGCGAAAAGCCGAAACAGCCACAGCCTTTCCATACCTATGCCGCCTGATCGGTGATTCGTGCCAGACTTTCCTCGCGCCCGAGGACTGCCAGCACGTCAAAAACGCCCGGCGAAGTGGATCGCCCTGTCAGTGCTGCGCGCAGGGGTTGGGCAAGCGCGCCAAGTTTAATGTCATGATTTTCGCCGTATGCGCGCACAACAGCCTCGGTCGATGCAGCATTCCAATCATCGATCGCCGAGAGTTCACTTGCCAGTATTTTGAGCAATGCCCGCGCGTCACCGGTCAGTAATTCTTTTGCCTTTTTATCAAGCGGCAGAGGCCGGGACACGAACAAATAGCCGGCACCCTCGGCTAGTTCCTTCAGCGTTTTTGCCCTCTGTTTCAATCCCGGCATGGCTTGTTGAAGTTGCGCTTGCAGCGCGCTGCCGAGCGGCAATGTCGGTGCCGTGTAATCCTCAAGATACGGCAGGGCTTCGACAAGGTTTGCCGTCAGTTCCGCATCATCGGCCGACCGGATATAGACGCCGTTGATCGCCTCGAGCTTCTTGAAATCGAACCGCGCCGCACCCTTGTTGATGTCGCCGATATCAAACCAGTTAATCATGTCTCGGGTCGACATTATCTCGTCGTCGCCGTGGCTCCAGCCAAGCCGCGCCAGATAGTTGCGCAACGCCGCTGGCAGGTACCCCATCGCCCGATAAGTCTCGACGCCGAGTGCGCCATGGCGTTTGGACAATTTCGCACCATCTGCACCATGAATGAGCGGGATATGGGCCATGACGGGCACTTCCCAGCCCATGGCGTTGAAAATCACGGTCTGGCGGGCCGCATTGGTCAGGTGATCGTCACCGCGAATGATATGTGTCACACCCATGTCGTGATCGTCGACAACGACAGCGTGCATGTAGGTTGGCGATCCGTCAGACCGCAAGATGATGAAATCGTCGAGATCCTTGTTGGGAAAGCGGACGTCTCCTTGAACCCGGTCCGTTACGACCGTTTCACCGTCATTTGGCGCCTTGATGCGAATGACCGGTTGTACACCCGCAGGTGCGTCTGCCGGATCGCGATCGCGCCATCTCCCGTCATACCGGGGCGGCCGTCCCTCGGCTCGCGCCTGCTCACGCATTGCCGTCAGTTCGTCGGGTGAGGCGTAGCACCGGTAGGCTTTTCCGGATTCTACCAGTTGCATTGCAACTTCGCGATGACGCGCAGCCTGTTCGAACTGCGAAAACGGCTCACCGTCCCATTCAAGGCCGAGCCATTTCAATCCGTCAAGAATGGCGGCAGTCGCTTCTGCCGTTGAGCGCGCACGGTCAGTATCTTCAATCCGCAGCAACATCTTGCCGCTGGTATGACGCGCATAAAGCCAGTTGAACAACGCCGTGCGCGCCCCGCCGATATGCAGAAAACCGGTTGGGGAGGGTGCAAAGCGGGTAATCACGGTGTCGCTCATGAAGAAGTCCTGTCTTGCCGCAATACAGAATTTAGCAGTCCGCCAAGTGGGGCATTATGCGGATGGGGCGTTTCATGTAACATAGGCGCGGTGTGGCGCAAGGGGCAGGTGGCCACCCTTTGTTGCCGGGGTTAGTTAGTTGTGCCCATAGACCGCCATATCCGAACCGATGAACGGATTCATTTCCGTTTTCCAGGCAATACCGCCGCCCCTCCACCGGAACCGATAGCGGAACCGGCGGATAACGCCGCAATCCGTTCGCTTGTTCCGTTTCCTATACGCGCTAAGACCATTTCATGGACTCGCAACATCACCGCTGCCGCCTCTTCCGATCTTGCCGAGGAGTGGGACCGAGGCACCGCTTTCCTATGGATTCCGGTCTTTCTTGGCGCCGGAGCCCTTACCTATTTTTCGCTCGAAGCCGAACCGGCGTTGTCGGCACTGTTGCCCGGCCTGCTTGTACTGTCGGTTTTTGCATTTTTGTCCCGCAACCGGTTGCCGGCCTTTCTGGCGATCATCTCGCTGATATTCTTCGTCGCCGGCATGACCGCCGGGCGGCTCGAAACCATGCGGAAAAACACCATGATGCTCGGTTCCGCCGTGACCACCAGAATTACCGGCAGCGTGGTGGCGCTCGAACATGTGGAAGGTGGCCGGGTCCGACTGACAGTCGATTTATCCGGCACCAAGCGTCCGCATTTGCGTTATCAGCCGCAACGTGTGCGCATTACCGCGCGCTCCATCGGTGAAGGGATTGAACCCGGTATAGCGATTACCGGCCTGGCAAGATTGTTTCCCGGGCGTGGCCCGATAATTGGACACGGCTATGATTTTGCATTTGAAAACTATTTTGACGGCGTTGGTGCAAACGGATTTTTTCTGGGCGCGCCGGATATTTCCGCTGCACAACCTGCACAAGGAACAGGCACCCGGATCAGTGCCTTTATTGAACGGACCCGATTGGCAATACGCAGCCGTATCAAGAAGGCATTGCCCGGCGAAGAAGGAGAAATCGCAGCGGCACTGATTACCGGCATGAAGCGCGGTATCAGCGAAGAAACATCAGAAACGCTGCGGCGAACAGGTCTCGCCCACATCCTGTCGATTTCGGGATTGCACATGGCCCTGGCTGCCGGCACCGTGATGGGTATTCTGCGTGCTCTGTTTGCCCTGTATCCGCAATTTGCTTCCCGTTACCCGGTGCGAAAATACGCCGCCGGTACTGCATTGGCTTCCGTATTTGCATACCTGCTTCTGTCGGGCGCAGGGGTTGCGACACAGCGCAGTTTCACGATGCTGGCAATCATGCTGATGGCCCTTACCTTTGACCGCGCCGCAATTACCATGCGCAACCTGGCAATCGCCGCGATCATTATGATCGCAATTGCTCCCCACGAAATCATGGGTCCGAGTTTTCACATGTCATTTGCCGCAACCGCGGCTCTGATCGCTGCCTATGCCTGGTGGAGCGAACGCCTCTCCAACAAGGCCGCCAGCGTGCCAGCCGGCCGTTTTCGCACCGCACTCGGAAAAATTGCCGGATATACAAGCGCATTGGCCATGACATCGTTGGTAGCGGGCGTTGCCACCATGGTTTTCGCAGCTTTTCATTTTCACCGCATCGCCCCATTAGGCCTCCCGGCCAATCTGGCGGCCATGCCTGTTGTCTCGTTGCTGGTGATGCCACCGGCAGTAGTCGCGGTATTGCTGATGCCGTTTGATCTAGACGGACCAGCGCTTCAGACCATGGGCTACGGCGTGGGATTGGTGACCGGTATTGCGCGATGGTTTGCCACCAGAACACAGGGTGATGTCATCGGCATGGTGCCGGTACCGGCGTTGGCTGGCGGAACTGTTGCGCTGGTCATTGCAACGGTGACCACAACGCGCTGGCGGATGGCGGCAGTGCCATTCGCGCTCGCCGGGATTGTCCTGTTTGCGCAACGCAACATTCCCGATGTCATGGTTTCCGACGACGCCGGATTGGTAGCGATAGCAAATGGCAATGGCGCGCTTTCTATCAACACGCCAAGGCCGAATGCATTTGTCACCGGAAACTGGCAACGCGCATTGAAAGCCGGACAACTGAAAAAGCCGGTGATGCAAAGTGTCTCGAATGCATCAGCGGTCCCCGGCCTGTTTCACTGCATGGACGGATTGTGTCTTGCAAAATGGCAGGACACCGTGACGATTGCCCATGTTGAAAACACCGACCGGCTGCCCATTGCGTGTGCGCAAGCCGATCTGGTTATCGTAACCGACCCAGCAATTGTTTCGCCATGTGGCAAGACCGGCCGAAAAAACGGCCCGCAGGTGATATCGGCACGGGACCTTGCCCTGTACGGAACCGCAGCTGTCCGTTTTATACCGGTCACATTCGGACCGCTGGTCCGGGACGGCAAGAAACCTGGCGTAGAAATTCCCGGTGCCGGACTATTGGCCGCTGACTACATGCCTGCAAAATACGCCGCGCGGCAATATAAAATCCGGATTGCGCATGCACTGGAGAGCATCGGCCGGCCGTGGCACCAGCAACGCAGGTTCTCCCGCGCAGCACGCGGACTTGGAGAACGGAGATCCGCCACTCATGGCAAATCCGAATAATATACGGTAACAGCAGACGGGCGATCAGTATTGCCGGATCAGCCCGACAAGCTTGCCTTGGACCTTAACACGGTCCGGACCGAAAATGCGTGTTTCATAAGCGGGATTTGCGGCCTCAAGGGCAATGGATGCGCCCTTGCGCCGGTACCGTTTCAGTGTCGCTTCCTCATCATCAACAAGTGCAACAACTATTTCTCCAGGCGTGGCATCCGGCCCGTTGCGGACTATCACTGTATCGCCGTCAAAAATACCGGCCTCGATCATCGAGTCGCCCTTGACCTCAAGGGCATAATGATCGCCGCTGCCGAGCATTTCGGGGGGCACTGATATGCTGTGCGTCTGATGTTGGATGGCGTCGATCGGTACACCGGCGGCAATCCGGCCCATGACAGGAATGCTGACGGCCTGACCCGCCGTATCATCATTGGAAGCGACGGGTTTGCGTTGCGGGGCAGGCGGCTCTTTGCCCAACGATCCTTCGATGACACTTGGCGTAAATCGTCTTTGTTGGCCAAATCCGGAAATCATCGATTCGGGAAGCTTGATTACTTCCAGCGCGCGGGCGCGGTTTGGCAGCCGCCGGATAAATCCGCGTTCTTCCAGTGCCGTGATAAGGCGGTGAATGCCCGATTTCGATGCAAGGTCCAGCGCATCCTTCATCTCGTCAAATGAAGGCGGGATACCGCTTTCCTTCATACGCTCGTGAATGAACATCAGCAGTTCATGTTGTTTGCGCGTCAGCATCTCGGTTCCCCCTGAAGGAATCAAATAAAAAACAAAACCAGAACAAACACTATCTGTTCTATTTGTGTTCTGCAACTGTTTAGAAATGGTTAAGGCTGGGGAATGTTCCGGATCGAGGCGATTCCAGGTGAAAATCCGGTTTGTGGTACAAATTGAGGTGCGGGTTTGCGCATTGGACCGAGCATCCGGTGACAATGAAATGCACCCCGGTCCGAAATGCCGTGCACAACGGCCGTACGCTATCTCACAAACAGGCCTGGATCAGTTTTTTGGTGTTTTCGTATGTCATTTCAACCGGGTTTCCCCCGGTGCTCGGATCTTTCAATGCCGTGTTGGTCAAAAACTCTAGGTCCGGTTCGTTGACACCCAGTTCAGTAAGGTTTTTCGGGATACCAAGTGAACCGTTCAATTTGCCGACAAAGTCGTAAAAGCCGTCATAACCGTCAGAGATCCCAAGATAATCGGCAGCGTGACCTATCCGTTCGCGGATTGCTATCTCGTTGAAACGGAGGACAGGCTGCATGACAACAGCATTCGTTGTGCCGTGATGGGTGTGGTGTACGGCACCTATCGGATGGCTGATGGCATGAATGGCGCCAAGCCCTTTTTGAAATGCTGTAGCGCCCATTGCCGCGGCGCTCATCATGTGCGCTCGTGCCTCGATGTCGCTGCCATCCTTGAACGCACGCGGCAGATACTCTTTCACGAGCCGCATTCCCTCTAGCGCGATGCCCTGGGACATCGGGTGATAATGAGGCGAGCAAAAGGCCTCCAGACAGTGGGCAAAAGCGTCCATGCCTGTACCGGCAGTTATAAAGCCCGGCATGCCCACGGTCATCTCTGGATCGCAGATCACCACAGAGGGCAGCATCTTTGGATGGAAAATTATCTTCTTTTCGTGAGTGACCGAATTGGTGATCACGCTGGCACGGCCGACTTCCGATCCGGTTCCGGCAGTCGTCGGAACCGCGACTATCGGGTCGATACCCTCGGGATCGGCCCTGGTCCACCAGTCGCCGATATCCTCAAAATCCCATAACGGCCTGGTCTGGCGCGACATGAATGCCAGGGTCTTTGCAAGATCCAGCCCCGAACCGCCGCCAAAGGCAACAACACCGTCATGGCCGCCCGACCGGTAAGCCTTGAGACCGTCTGCGACATTCGTCTCGTTGGGATTCGGATCAACATCGGCAAAGAGCGTACTTCCCAGTCCACCGGCGTCAAGCAAGGCTAGTGCCCGTGAGGTGATTTCCATACCGGCCAATCCGCGATCGGTTACCAGCAGCGGCCTCTTAATGCCGGCGGTTACGCAGGCATCGGCGATTTCTGAAATACGGCCTGCACCGAACCGTATCGATGTGGGATAGGACCAGTTGCCTTTGAGCAGCATGATGTCAAGCCTTCTTCAGGTGGTAGGATTTCGGGCGTGTCAGGTTTTGAAATCCGATGACGGACAACGCGCCGCCGCGCCCGGTATTCTTGCATCCTGTCCAGCACAATCCGGGATCAAGATAATCCGCCCGGTTGAGAAAAACAGTCCCGGTTTGAATAATGGAACCAAGCATCTCTGCGCGCTCGACATCCCTGGTCCACAGTGATGCCGTCAAGCCAAATTCGCTGTCGTTCATCAGTTCCAGGGCTTCGGCGTCGTCCTCGACACTCATGATACCGACCACCGGGCCGAAACTCTCTTCGCGCATGACCCGCATTTCATGGTTTACGCCAGTCAGAATTTGCGGGGTGAGATAGGCGCCACCATCATCCTCTGCAAAGGTCTCGATGTGTGCTGTCGCACCAGCCTTCACCGCTTCCGCAACCTGCGCGCGGACTTCATTGGCAAACCGGATATGCGCCATTGGTCCAAGCGTGGTTGCCGGGTCCAGCGGGTTGCCGAGCTTGTAGTTCCTGACGATTGCCACAGCCTTGGCAACAAAATCGTCGTACAGTTTATTGTGGACATATATGCGTTCGATTCCGCAGCAGCATTGGCCTGAATTGTACATCGCGCCGTCAATCAGCGTGGCGACTGCCGCGTCGAGGTCGGCATCTTCGCGAACATAGCCTGGATCCTTGCCGCCAAGTTCCAGGCCAAGCCCGGTAAAGGTACCTGCGGCTGCGCGCTCGATGGACCTCCCTCCACCAACCGAGCCGGTGAAGTTGATGAAATCGAAATTGTTGTCGGCAATCAAGGCACCTGTAGTGTCGTGATCGAGAAAGATGTTCTGGAAAACAAGTTCCGGTACGCCAGCCTCGACAAATGCGCGCACCATGCGCTCGCCAACGAGAAGCGTTTGCGTCGCGTGCTTCAGGATCACCGAATTGCCGGCGATCAGGGCAGGCGCAACTGTGTTGATCGCGGTCATGTAGGGGTAATTCCACGGCGCAATCACAAAGACGACGCCATGCGGTTCGCGCTTGATCACGCGGCGGAATTTTTCCGAATCTTCGATGACATTGTCTGCCAGTGCTGCCTCGGCAATACCTGCCATGTATCCGGCGCGTTCCTTCACGCCGCCGAATTCCCCGCCATAACGCACCGGGCGTCCCATCATGTGCGCGAGTTCGGGCACGATTTCGTCATTCATTTCGCCAAGATGCTCAACGCCTGCCATGACCAGGCGTATGCGTTCTTCAAGCGGCGTGAAGGCCCAGCCAGCCTGGGCTGCTAGCGCCTGGGCGATATTGAATTTTGCGTATTTTCGTTCCATCACTTCGCGTTCGGCAAAAACCGATCCGTCGATGGGAGAAATGCATTGCAGTTTTTTTGTCATCTCAATGGCCCGGTTATGCCCGCTCGAAACCGCGTGCGACTTCGTAGTCCGTGACAACACGGTCGAATTCTTCGATTTCCCACTCGGCAGCACGCGCATAGTGATCGATCACGTCATCGCCCATGGCAGCACGTAGCATCCGGGACTTGCGCAAGGTTTCACGCGCATCGCGCAATGTGCGCGGAATTTCCCCGGCCTTGCTGGCGCCATAAACGTCACCGGTGGTTGGCGGCGCCAGTTCGAGTTTTTCTTCAATGCCGGCGATCCCGGCCGCCAATTGCGCAGCCAGTGCCAGGTAGGGGTTGAGATCCGATCCGCCTATGCGGCACTCGATGCGCACGGCCTTTGTGCCGTCACCGCATAACCGGAAGCCGGCGGTACGGTTGTCGATCGACCATGCTGTTTTTGTCGGGGCGAAAGTACCTCTTTGGAAACGCTTGTAACTGTTGATGTAGGGCGCGAGGAAGTAGGTATAATCGGAAGCGTACTTGAGAATTCCCGCCACATAGCTGCGCATCAGGTCGGACATCCCGAGTTCAGCACCATCCTGAAAGAAAGCCGGTCCGCCGTCGCTGGTCCAGAGCGATTGGTGAACGTGCGAGGAACTGCCAACCTTGGCATGATGCCATTTTGGCAGGAACGTCACCGCACGACCATTCTGCCAGGCAATTTCCTTCGTCGCGTGCTTTGCGATGCTGTGATAGTCGGCGCAGTCCATGGCATGAGCATAGCGGATATTGAGCTCTTCCTGCCCGGCCTCGGCTTCGCCTTTGGAGTTTTCGATCGGGATGCCCGCCGCAAAAAGGTGGTTGCGCAGCGGGCGCATGACCGTCTCTTCCTTGGTGGTCTGCAAAATATGGTAGTCTTCATTGTACCCGCTGATCGGTTGAAGGTTGCGAAACCCTTCCTTGCGAATTTCATCAAAACTCTTTTCGAATAGGAAGAACTCGAGCTCGGTCGCCATCATGGGCGTGTAGCCAAGAGCCTCACAGCGGGCAATCTGGCGTTTCAGCACGGCGCGCGGCGAGTGCGTAATCTCTTCGTGGCTGTGGTGGTCGAGGACATCGCACAGAACCAGGGCCGTACCTTCGAGCCACGGAACCAGCCGCAGCGTGGATAAGTCCGGTTTCATCGTGTAGTCGCCATATCCCGCAGACCAGCTTGTCGCGGCATATCCGTCCGGCGTTGCCATCTCCAGGTCGGTTGCCAGAAGGTAATTGCAGCAATGGGTTTCCTGCCAGCTTGTATCGATGAAGTTCTGTGCGTGGAACCGCTTGCCCATGAGGCGTCCCTGCATGTCGACAATGCAGCTCAGCACCGTATCGATTTCACCGGCTTTGACGGCTTTCCTCAGATCGTTCATTGACAGCATGCCTGGCATGGCAGTTCTCTTTCATCTTCGTCGTCAAAAGGGGTCCCCGCGCGAGACGCGGGAACCCGGTCGGATTCTGATCAGCCTTATGAATAGCGATAGGGCCGTCCAGCCTTGGTCATGTCGGCGTTGTATTTCTTGAATATCTCGACAACCTTGGCCTTGGTCTCGCTTTCAGCAGCTATTTCATCCCAGAACGTATGTGCAGCGTCCTCGACAGTTGCCCATTCGGCATCCGGAATGGAAGTCAACTGCATCTTGGTGCCATTGACGCGCAGGGATGCTTCGCCGCCCCAATACCACCACTGGCGGTAGTAGTGGCTCTGGTCAAAGCAGACGCGCATCAGTTCCTTGAGATTGTCCGGAACTTCGTTCCACCGGTCCATGTTTGCAAAGAAATGCCCGATCCACGCACCGGAAATGTTGTTGGTAAGGAAGTAGTTGGTAACGTCGGCCCAGCCGACCGTGTAGTCCTCGGTGATGCCCGACCAGGCAACGCCGTCGAGCTCGCCGGTCTGTACCGCAACCTCGATGTCTTCCCAGGGAAGAGTTACCGGCACCACGCCAAACTGTGCGAGGAAACGGCCAGCGGTCGGGAACGTGAAAACACGTTTTCCCTGGAGGTCCGCAAGGCTGTTGATCGGATCCTTGGTTGCGAAATGGCAGGGATCCCACGATCCCGCCGAGATGTGCTTGACACCAACCTTCGCGTACTCTTCCTCCCATATCTCCTTCAACCCATATTGGTTGAACAACACCGGCACATCCAGTGAGTAACGAGAACCGAACGGGAAATACCCGCCAAAAACCGTAACTTCGGTGGGCGAAGCCATCGAGTCGTCGTCGGATTGTACCGCATCGATTGTGCCTTTCTGCATCGCGCGGAACAGCTCTTCTGTCGGAACAAGCTGATTTGACAGATAAAGTTCGATCTCCATCTGGTCGCCGGCGATCTTGTTAAAGGCATCTATGGCCGGTTTGACGACATGGTCCGACAATGGTGTGCCGGCATAGGTTTGCAGCCGCCATTTGATTTTCGATTGTGCGATTGCCGGAGCAGACAGTGCACTTGCACCCGCGGCCAATCCGGCACCGGCAATAAATTTGCGTCGTGTTGTCATCTTATCTTCCTCCTGGGTTGTAACAGGGCGGTAGTGCCTGTTTGGTGACGCCTTTTTTTGGCGTTCGTTTTTCGCGCGTATGGCGGCTTTCCGGGTCTATTTTCCATAAACATGATCCGGTAGCCAGAGCGCGATTTCCGGGAACATCATGACCAGTGTCAATGCGACAATCATGACTCCCACAAAGGGAACGATTGAACGGTAAATGTCGCCCAGACCGATTTCCGGCGGTGCCATCGCACGCATCAAAAACAGATTGTAGCCGAAAGGCGGCGTCATGTAGGCGATCTGTGTGGTGATCGTATAAAGTACGCCATACCAGATCAGGTCGAAACCGAGCGCATTGACCAGCGGTACATAGAGCGGGGCAACGATGACCAGCATGGCGGTATCGTCGAGGAATGTGCCCATCAACAGAAACGACAATTGCATCAAGATGAGAATGACCCACGGGTCGAGTCCGAGCTGGCCGACAAAAAGGTTCTCTATGGCTTTCACGGCGCCAAGACCATCAAATACGGCACCAAATCCTAGCGCTGCCAGAATGATCCACATGAACATGCACGAGATTGCCAGGGTCTGGCGTATAGATACCTCAAACACGTCGCGGTTCATCCGCCCCTTGATCACTGCAGCAAGAAATGCGGTTATTGCTCCAAGCGCGGAGCTTTCGACAAGGCTTGTCCAGCCGTTGATGAACGGAATCATCATCGCCATGAAAATGGCGATCGGAAGCAGCCCTGCGCGCAACAGGCGCAGTTTTTCTCTCATCGGGACATCGCGCTCTTCATACGGCAATGCCGGGCCAAGTGACGGCTGAATCCGGCAGCGGATAACAATATAGACAATGAAAAGCCCAGCCATCATCAGGCCGGGTATGACGCCGGCGAGCCACAACTGGCCAACCGGCTGGCGCGCGATCATCGCGTACAGCACAAGCACGACAGAAGGCGGCACGAGTATTCCCAGTGACGATCCGGCCTGGATGACCCCGGTGACCATACGTTTGTCGTAGCCGCGCCTGAGAAGCTCCGGCAACGCGATAGTCGCACCGATGGCCATGCCGGCCACCGACAGGCCGTTCATCGCCGAGACCAGGACCATGAGGAGGATCGTCCCGATGGCAAGACCGCCATTGAGCGGTCCCATCCAGACGTGGAACATCTTATACAAATCATCGGCAATCCGGGATTCCGACAGGACATAACCCATGAATATGAACATCGGCAATGTCAGGAGCGGGTACCATTTCATCAGTTTCATTGCTGCCGAAAAAGGAATGTCGGAACCTCCGACCCCCCAGAGAGAAAGCGCCGCAATTGCACCGACAGCACCCACTGCTCCAAACACACGCTGCCCCGTCATGAGCATCAGCATCATGGAAGCAAACATCGTTAGCGCGATCATTTCATAGGACATTACAGATCGATCTCCCTTATCGTTGCAATGTCCTTGAAAAGTTCGGATATCGCCTGAAGCAGCATGATCGTGAACCCGGCGCACATGATGACCTTGATCGGCCAGAGATAGGGCCGCCAGGCTGTCGGACTGCGTTCGCCATATTGGAAGGAGTAACTGGTACTTTCGATCGCGCCGTAGAGCAGCACCCCGAGAAAGAAGATCAGGAACAGGACCGAAAAAGCGTCCACCCATGCCTTCTTTCGCACAGACCAGCCGCCATAGAGCAAATCCATGCGTACATTGGATCCCAGCTGGATCGAATAGGGCCCGCCGAGGATGTAATAGGTGACCATTGCAAACTGGGCCATCTCAAGCGTCCACAGCGAAGGCAGGAAAAATGTCTTGGATACCGACGACCACAAAAGGATCCCCGCCATGACAAAAATGCCGTACATGGTGAACCGGCCGATTCTGTAGTTTATCCGGTCCACGATCCGGATATAAGAACGCAGAAATCCGATCACGCTGTTCTCCGCCCGTTTGCCGGAAGCCTGCACGTTTCAAGCGCTTTTGTCAGAACGCTGTGGATCAAACCGGCTAGCGTCCGGCATTGATCTTCGTTCGCGACGAGGTCGTTTCTGATCTCCAGCATCACGTTCAATATCCCGTTGGCGATGCCATGCAGTTTGAGGGTGTGCGTGACACCGTCTTTAGCGTCGTAGGGCATGTTTCGCTGAACATTCATTTTTGTTGCAGACGGCGCAATCGTCAACATCGCATCAGCCAGCCTGCTGTCGCTGTCATGGAGGATACCAAGCTCCACATCGCGCAATTTGCCGTGGTAAACCGGCGTGAAACTGTGGACTGTTACCAGGGCAGCGCCCGGACCGAGGCGCGCCAGGTTTTCGCGCACACAATGTTCAAAGGGGCGGTAATAGTTTTCTATCCGCAAATCACGCTCCCCCGCGTCAATATCAATGTTTCCCGGGATATCGAACCGCTCACTGCGCTTCGGTATTGCGTCCGGGGCTTCGGTAGAGCGGTTGCAGTCAAATACAAGCCGGGAAACTTCGCTGTAAACCAACGGCGCATTGAGCAAGTTACTGAGTTTGGTTGCTACGTTCTTTGCACCCGGATCCCAGGCAATGTGACTATTCAATGCCTCCGGAGGCAGGCCCAAATCGCCATAGCGGCGCGGAATATGGTTGCTCGCATGTTCGCAAACCAAAAGCAGCGGGAACGCGCCATTCGGGTTTAAGACGGATACCACCGGTTCTGACGCGTGACTGGTGCGCGGCGTGGCCATTGTGTTGAATCCCTCCCGATATGTAAAATTCTCTTCATTGCAAGGGGAATTGTCAATAATCGTTCTGAAATATATTCTTCTCCGCCGGCACCCATGCCGGTACGCTGCCGAAAGGGAGAGTTCACTTGACCCAAAATACGATCGCGGAGCGCCTTCGGGAGAAAAATGAAGTGCTGACGCGGGCAGAGCGTCAGCTTGCGGGTATTGTGCTCAAAAACTATCCGGCATCAGGTCTGGGAACGATTACCACCATCGCCGAGGCAGCCGGTGTTTCCACACCTACGGTTGCCCGTCTTGTTCAAAAGCTCGGTTTTTCGGGCTTTCCGGCGTTTCAGGCGGCGTTACGGAATGAATTGAACGAGAAAATTTCCGGCCCAATCGCCAAGCGGGATCGCTGGGCCGACAACGCACCGGACGCGCACATACTGAACCGCTTCACCGACGCGGTAATCGGCAACATCAGTCAGACGCTGGGCGAAATCGATACGGAAAGCTTCGATAACGCCTGCGACCTGATCAGCGATCCGAAACGCGCAATCTTCGTTGTTGGCGGACGGATCACGCGGACTCTGGCCGACTACTTTTTTCTGCATGTGCAGGTGATCCGCAGCGGCGTTACCCACATCAGTTCCAATTCCAACGCCTGGCCGCACTACCTGCTGGACATCAAGCAGGGGGATGTGGTCGTGATTTTCGACATACGCCGCTACGAAAACAGCACGTTGCGCCTGGCCGAAATCGCAAGGGAGCGTGGCGCAGTTATCATCCTGGTGACCGACCAGTGGCAGTCGCCGATCGATGCATTTGCCGACATCTGCTTCTGCAACAAGATAGTTGTCCCGTCCGCGTGGGATTCGTCGGTGACAAGCACATTGCTGGTAGAGATCATTATCGCCGAAGTGCAGGAGCGCCATTGGGAAACGACACGGCGCCGGATGGAAGATCTGGAAGAGATGTTCGACAAGACGAGGTTCTTCCGAAAATTTTCGTGAGCAGAAAACTTGCCGGTGACGGTGCAGCAGTACCGTATGAAAATCCGACAAATCCGCATGTTAACGCGCTACATGGAAGATGAATTTCGGTCCACGGGCAGGTTCAATGTCTTGAAAAACCAGCGCTGGACCGCCAGCAACAGGACGAGGGGCGGTACGATGGAAATGACTGCCAACGCCATTCCGGGTCCAGATATCGGTCCAACCAGCTGAATTCCGCGAACAAGCGTGTAGAGACTGTCATCGGTGCTGATCATGATCGGCCACAAATACTGATTCCAGCCAATCATGAACGCAATGGCGAAGATTCCGCCGGTTGCGGGCCACGACAAGGGAATGACAATGTCGATCAGGAAACGGATTGGCCCCGCACCGTCGAGTGTCGCGGCTTCGATCAACTCACCGGGCAGGGATTTGAAATACTGGCGATAGAAAAAGGTTCCAAGTGCGGCAGCGATCACCGGCAGAACGATGCCAAGACGGGTATTGATCAGTCCGAGGTCGGAAGTCACCTCGAAGGTGTTGATAAAACGCGATTCCAGCGGAAATAGTAAAGTAACCAGAACGAGCCAGAAAACGAAACCGGCGCGGCTGAACTTGAAAAACACGATCGCATAGGCTGTGAGCAGCGAAAACACAGTGGTCAGGCTTGCTACTCCCGCACCGACGAGAAGCGAATTGCCCAGCATGGCAAGGGGTGTCACACGGTCACTGAACCCGGCTTCAAGGAGTATCACCGTCCGGTAGTTTTCAAGCATGTGACCACCCCAACTCAACTGCAGTCCTTCTCTGGCCAGTGTTGCCGTTGGGTGCGTGGACGACAGGAAAATCGCCGCGACAGGCAGGATCAGAAATGCCGTGCCGGCGAGCAGTATCAGATGGTTGATGACATTTCTGGCGATGGTCATGCAGCGCACCACCGGGCCCGGCGATTACTCACCAAATGCCTGATCTGCCATTTCGACGAGTTCGTCGAAAACCGCCGTCGCAGTTGCAATCACCCGGCCGCCCTTTTCCAGCATGGCATCGGCACTTTGCTGTTCGGTTCGGCCGCCCGCCTCGCTGACAAGCAATTGTCCGGCAAGGCAGTCCCATGCGTTCATATGCGGCTCGACATATCCGATCAGGCGCCCCGAAGCCACATAGCAAAGCATCAGGCCGCCGGACGCATTGCGATAGAAAAGGCCGCCGCGCCGGACGAGTTCCGCGACGAAGCGGGCTACAAGTTCCGTTGAGGTTCGGCTGTTCATGCCGACACCGGTGTTGCCGGCATTGACGCCTATTGTTTTGGCAACCCTGACCGGCGCGTCGTTGAGAAATGCACCACATCCAAGTCCAGCCCAGAACAACTCGTCGTGCGAGGGATCATGGATCGCAGCGATTTTTGTCCTGTCTTCGTGCACGCAGGCAATTATGACGCACCATGCCGGCGTGCCGGTCACGAAATTTGCCGTTCCGTCGATCGGGTCGATAACCCACGTAAAACCCGAACGGCTTTCGACACGTCCGTGCTCCTCGCCGACAATACCGTCTTCGGGATAGGTCTCCGCAAGCCTGGTACGTATGAATGTTTCAACGTCCAGATCGGCGTTGGACACCATGTCCTGCACACCCTTGGGTTCAACAATCAATTCGGAAATCGACCGGAAGAAGCCAAGTGCCATTTGTCCCGCATCGCGCGCAAGCGCCTTGGCAAATTCCAGCCGTGATCCGATTTTTTCGTCCAATGAGGCGCCTCCCGGGAAGATAGCGATCGGTCAGATCAGGCGCTCACCGGTATCCTTGCGGAAAACAAATGCCTGGTCTGGATCAAAACGCAGTTTCAACGTCTCCTCGCTTTTTGGCAGCATCCCCTGTTCGGTTTTCAGGCACAGTTCCGTTTCCTCGTCACCATTGCTTGCAGCACCGACAAGGGCACCGTAGATCAGATTGTCACCGCCATGTTGTTCAACAATATCCACACGCATTTGCAATTGGCTCCTGCCGTTGGTTGCAAGGGCTTCGGGGCGAATGCCAAGCACAAGTTCGGCATCTTCGGGCAGGTTCTTGAATCCTGAGAGTTCGATGTCACCGCTGACGAGCTTTTTGCCATCAAACCGGGCAGGGATACGATTAATCTGCGGAGAGCCGATAAACGATGCGACAAACAGTGTTGCAGGATTTGAATACAGTTCCATGGGCGCGCCAATTTGTTCTACCCGGCCGTTGTTGATGACCGCAAGACGGTCTGCGAGCGTCATGGCTTCCGTTTGATCATGGGTTACGTAAATGCTGGTGACACCGATCTTGCGCTGCAGGCGTTTGATTTCAATTCGCATCTGGACGCGAAGCTTGGCGTCGAGGTTTGACAGCGGTTCATCGAAAAGAAAGACCTTCGGACTGCGCACAATGGCGCGGCCCATGGCAACGCGCTGGCGCTGTCCGCCGGAAAGCTGGTTTGGTTGCCGGTCGAGAAAGTCCGCGATACGCAACATTTCTGCCGCTTCCAGAACTTTCCCGGCTATTTCGGATTTGGGTATCCCGCGGTTCTTCAGGCCATAGGACATGTTGCCGCGAACTGTCATGTGCGGGTAAAGAGCGTAGTTTTGAAACACCATTGCGACATCGCGATCGGCTGGCGACACATCGTTGATACGCCGGCCATCGATATCAATCTCACCCTTTGTCACTGATTCCAGGCCGGCGATCATGCGCAGCAGGGTGGATTTGCCGCACCCCGACGGCCCGACGAAAACGATGAACTCCCCATTGTCGATATCCATGTCAACGCCACGCACGGCGATCGCGCCATTTGGATAAGTCTTATGGACGTCTGCTAGTTTAACCCGAGCCATTATTTTTCACTCTCCACAAGGCCTTTCACGAACCACGACTGGAACACAAGCACCACGACAACGGGTGGCAGTGTCGCCAGAATCGTAAGCGCAAATGCCTTTTGATACTGGGGCAGTTCACCACCTTCTGCCAATATCTGGTAAATTTGCTTGATACCGATAACCAGCGTGTAGTTCTCTTCCTTTGTGGTCATGATCAGCGGCCATAAATACTGGTTCCAGCCCACCACGAACATGATGATCAGGATTGCCGCTACCATGGTTTTCGATAGCGGAACCAATATATCGATGAAATATCGCCACGCCGTGGCGCCATCAAGCCGCGCCGCCTCAAGCAGTTCGTCCGGCACAGACCTAAAAAACTGCCGGAAGAAAAACGTGCCGGTTGCCGACGCGATCAACGGAACGATCAGGCCGGTGTGGGTATCCAGTAAACCGAGACCGGCCACGACCTGGTATGACGGAATTATCCGCACTTCCAATGGAAGAAGCAGGGTCATGAAAATTATCCAGAACAGCGGCACAGCCAGCCTGAACCGGAAATACACAATCGCATAGGCGGCAAGCATCGAAATGATCACCTTGCCAACCGCAAATCCGACACCGAGGATCATGCTGTTCCCCAGCATCTGCAATGCG
>JAHEGF010000175.1 GCA_024645155.1 Phyllobacteriaceae bacterium
CCCTTTGCAATCCGGGAGGCACGCAACGCGCAGGAACCGCTTCAGGGTGGCACGTGGTTCTCCTTTGTAATCGTAGGCTTTACCCTGTTTGGAGGTATCGCATCCCAACAGATTGGGCTTTTGACTACCTCGGTGACGAACTCCGGATTTCTCACTGGACTCTATGTGGTATTCGTACCGTTTCTTGCCGTTGTAGCTTTTCGCGACAGGCCGCACTGGATTATCTGGCCAAGCGCCGCAACCGCTTTTCTTGGTATCTGGCTGTTGTCGGGTGGCCAAATGGACAAATTGTCGACCGGTGACTGGCTGACGATCCTATGTGCGCTGTTCTGGGCGCTGCAGGTGATTCTTGTCACGCGATTCGGTGCAGCTTCCGGACGGCCCGTGACAATGGCGGTAACCCAGTTTGCCGTATGCGCGGCTCTTGGTCTTGTAATCGCGGTCGCAATCGAGGAAATTCACCTGCCGTCGATTTTCGCTGCGGCGCCCGAAATCCTTTATGCCGGCGTTTTTTCAGGTGGCATCGCCTTCACGTTTCAGGCTGTGGGCCAGCGCTACACCACGGCGTCTCAGGCCGCTATATTCCTGTCTTCGGAAGCGGTATTTGCCGCCTTGTTTGCCGCCTTGTTCCTTTCCGAGCGTGTCCCGGCAATCGGGTTGGCCGGCTGCGCCCTGATTCTTGCTGCAATCATTGCTGTCGAAGCGGTGCCGCCACTGTTTGGCGGGCGCCAGCGCCGCAACGCCGTGTCTTGATTTCGCCACAGGCGTAAACACCCATCGTCAGCTTTCCTTTACCAACACGCGTTACCCTCTCCCGATGGGATCCGGGAAACAGAAATTACCGCAAATGGCGCAGAGCCACGTGCTGCCGGCACGCCGCCCGGCGCTGAACATGGTTTGCCTGTCGCTGCTGACCGCAATGCTCGCTGCCTGCAATGCCGACGCGATTTTTTCGCCGCGTCCGGCGGTCGATATCGGAACCAGCACGGCCTCGGTCAGACCCGCAAAGCCGGTTCTTGCACCTGTCGTTCGCACAGCCGGATTTGCAACGCGGCTCGTCTTGCCGGGAATGCCCGATGCCGTGATGCCCGCCGAAGAGGTGCAATGCCGCCAGCAATTACGCGGTCTGGACGCCCGGTATCGCGATCTGCCGCAAATCGGCAGCGAGGACGGTTGCGGCATAGACTGGCCGCTGGAGCTGTCGGCCACCGGTGGCGGAACAGCCATCAAACCCGCTGCAACGCTCTCCTGCCAGATGGCGCTGACCTTTTCGAACTGGACAAAGCACGAATTGAAGCCGGCGGCGCGCCTGCGCTACCTTTCGGGCGTACGCACCATTCACCAGGGTTCAAGCTACTCTTGCCGGAGAATTGCCAATAGCGGCACACTGTCTGCCCATGCCCGCGGCAATGCCATCGACGTGATGGCTATCACATTGAAGAACGGTCGTGAAATCGACGTTCACAAGCCCGGATTTTTCTCGTTTCGCGAAAAGGGTTTCCTCAAGAACATCCGCGCCGACGCCTGTCCCTATTTCTCGACCGTTCTTGGCCCCGGATACGATGCCGATCACCGCGATCACTTTCATTTTGACCTGATGGAACGGCGCTCCGGACACCGCGCCTGCCGGTAGGAAAAATCGATAACACTTCCCTAAATATTTAGCATCTGGCGAAATCGTTCCTTAGCGCCCGTAGGCTATAAACAACGCAGGAACTCCAGGTTCAGGCGGAACTATGTTAAGGAAATTTCTGCACGATCGGCGTGGTAATATGGTCATGGCAGCCGGAATAATGACGATTCCGCTGATCCTTGCCGTCGGCTCGGCCGTCGACCTGACAAACATGAGCCGGGTGCGCAGCGAACTGCAATCGGCGCTTGACGCTGCCTCCATGCAGATCGCCTTTTATGCCTCCTCGGGTATGACCAATGACGAGTTGCAGGCATTTGGCAATCAGGTTCTGCTGGCCAATCTCGGCAGTTCGATCGCCACATCGGCAAGCCCGCCGATACTCTACTACCACGGATTGATCACCGAGGCCGACGGGTCGCAAAGCATGGCGACCAGCCTGACCTACAGCTACAAGACCCTGATCATGGGCGCAGTGGCCGCCAAGCACGGCGGATCGTCCGGAAAAACCATGTCGCTGGGCGCAACGGTGCGGGCCCGCGTCGGCGATCCCGCCTGCGTCTACGCCCTTAGCGGCACCGCAAGCCGGGCAATCAACGTGACCGGCAGTACGACGATAACCATTGACGGCTGCGTCGTCGCGTCGAACTCAACCGATCCCGAATCGCTGTATGTCGGCGGCAGTGCCAGTATTCATGCAGATTGCGCGCAGGCTGCTGGCGGCATCAACGCCACCAGCGGTTTGACTACTGACTGTACGAGCAATCGTGAAAACGCCTGGATTGCGCCCGATCCGTTCAAGGACCTGCCTGAACCCTCCGCCCCCGCACTGATGACAAACCCAGCCAAGAGCGACCCGACCGTTGCTCCCGGCCGGTATTCCAACCTGTCACTTGACGGAACCAAGACGCTCGATCCAGGTCTCTACTACATTGAGGGGTCGCTGACGATCAAAGGCACGATCACCGGTTCCGGGGTTTATTTCTACATGAAAAACGGCGGCATCAGCGTCAACGCTACCGCGTCGATCATACTCGACGCCCCCACCTCAGGAACCTATGCCGGCATGCTGTTCATGTCTGCACCCGGCAACACGTCCGACATGAAGTTCAACGGCAACGGAGCAACCGAGCTCAACGGATTCATCTATTCACCGTCCGGCCATGTCGAATATTCGGGTAACAATTCGACGGCCAGCACCTGCCTGCGCATCGTCGCCGACACTGTCAAGATGACCGGCAATTCCGACATGAAATCCGATTGCACAGCCGAACTTGGTGGCCGCGAGGCGCTGGTTGCCGGCCCCACCTATTTCTCCAAGTAGACCGTCAATCCGCAGGCACCCTTTTAGGCTTTCCGTTGTCGTCAAGCGCGACCATGACAAAATCCGCGTGGGTCACCATGTCCATCTTGTCGCTCAGATACCGCTGGGCCCAGGCTTCAACCTTCAGTGTCATTGAACTGCGTCCGACCCGGGAAACTTCGGTATAGACACACAATGTATCGCCGATCTTGACCGGCAGGGCGAAAGCCATTTCCTTGACTGCCGCCGTAACAACCCGCCCGCGTGCGCGTTCTGCCGACCGCATCCCGCTTGCAAGGTCCATCTGTGCCATCACCCAACCGCCAAAAATGTCTCCGGCAGCATTGGCATCCGCTGGCATGGCTATGGTGCGAAGCGTCAGTTCGCCGACAGGTTTTCTTGTTGCGCTCATTTGCCGGCCCGTTTCGATGTCTGGTGCCGCCCGTTTACCGTAACTCCGCTGGCAAGTGAACCGGATTTTGGCGGTCATTGACCGCAGACAGCATCCGAATGGCGGATCACCCGCGAAACTTGAAAAAACGGTGTTGCCAGAACCGCCTTGTCGCTGCAACGTTCCCAGGCGGCGTAATTGTGATACGGGCGCCCTGCCACACTGCTACGATCAAGGCCGAACATCAGGAGAAACCGCTTGAAAGCTGCCGTCTGCCGTGCCTTTGGCGAACCTCTGGCCATCGAGTCCGTCGATATTTCTGGTCCCGGCGAGTTCGATGTCCTCGTCGACGTCAGGGCCTGCGCCATATGCCATTCCGACATATTTTACGCCGATGGCGCCTGGGGCGGCGATTTGCCGGCGGTCTATGGCCATGAGGCCGCAGGCGTCGTGCGCCAGGCCGGCGCCTCGGTTACCGCCGTCAGGCCAGGCGACCATGTGGTTGTCACCCTCATCCGGTCGTGTGGCCATTGCCACTATTGCAGCAGTGGCAGCCTGGTCATGTGCGAAGAGGTATTCCCCCAGCAAACCAAAAGCCCGCTGAGCGACGGAAAGGGCAATGCGCTGATCCAGGCCATGGCAACCGGCGCATTTGCCGAACAGGTGCTCGTTCATCAAAGCCAGGTGGTGGCGATACCGGACACGATCCCGTTTGCGTCGGCCAGCCTGCTGGCCTGCGGTGTCATCACGGGCTACGGAGCGGTTGCCAATACCGCTGCGGTCAAGCCGGGCAACGCCGTTGTGGTCGTCGGCTGCGGCGGCGTCGGCCTCAACAGCGTGCAGGGTGCCGCATTGCATGGTGCCGACCCGATCATTGCCGTTGACCTTTCCAGTAGTAAACTCGATGCCGCCCGCCGCTTTGGCGCAACACACACGGTCAATCCAGCGACTGACGATGCCGCGGGGTTTGTCCGGGAACTGACCGCTGCCAGGGGTGCCGATTTCGTCTTCGTGACTGTCGGCGCAATTGCAGCCTTCAACAGCGCCTTCGACTACATAACCAAAAACGGCGCGATCGTCATTGTCGGCATGCCGCCAGCCGGTGTCATGGCTGAATATGATCCGGGAACGATGGCTGCCTGGAACCAGCAGATCCTTGGCTCCAAAATGGGCGAGTCGGTGATCGCCCGTGACATTCCCGCACTGATCGAACTCTACCGGCAGGGCCGCTTGAAGCTGGACGAACTGGTTACCGCCACCTATCCTCTTGAAGAGATCAACGAGGCGATTGCCGCCGTGAAAAATGGTGATGCCTTGCGAAACGTCATCGTGTTTGACTGACGAACCGGACAGGAAAGTGAAAATTGGCGATGCCTGAGAACATACCGTTGCTGGCGATGGAAAACCCGGTCTTCGTGACCTACGCGATCGCTTCCGCGCTTATGGTACTGAAGATCATGGGGCAAGGCTGGATGACCGTCTACCGCATGATGAAAAGCGATTCCGGGCTGGCCAGCCCCGAGGACCTGCGGGTCAGCCCGCTCAATCGCGACCCGCGCCCCGAGCAGCTTGACATCAACGACTATGTCGACCGGTCGCGCCGCATGCACCGCAACGACCTCGAAAACATACCGGCGTTTCTTGCGGCCGGCCTGCTGTTTGTCGCGGTCGATCCGCCGCTGCTTCTCGCGCAGATACTATTGTACGGTTTCGTCCTCGCACGCATTGCCCACACAATGGCCTATGCCACCAAACAGATGCACGAGACACGCGCCACCTTCTACACGATCGGCTCCGTGGCGGTAATCGCCATGGCACTCTACGTCTTGTTTGCAGCAATCTTCTGACGCCGGTGGCAACCGGATCTGGAGCAGGTGAATGAAGATCACCGATATCAAGACCTGGGTGGTCGGCAACCCTCCGCCAATGACCGGCGGGCGTTATTTCATCTTCGTTCGCCTGACCACGAATTCGAACGTCTCGGGTTATGGGGAAGCCTATTCGGCAAGTTTCAGCCCGCATCTGACCGCCAGGATGATCGAGGACGTCGCTTCCCGCTACCTGATCGGCAATGATCCGCACAATATCGAAACCTTCTTTCGCCGCGCCTATTCGTCCGGTTTCTCGCAACGCCCCGATCCGACGATGATGGCCTGTGTGTCGGCGCTGGAAATGGCCTGCTGGGACATCATCGGCAAGGAAGCCGGCAAACCGGTCCACAAGCTGCTTGGCGGGCGCGTTCGCGGCCGCCTGCGCTCCTACACCTACCTCTATCCGCAATCGGGCAGCGTCTATCCCGACGAGGCGGAAGGCAAGGATGCCAAAAACGTCTACAATGACCCGGAAATGGCTGCAAAGGCGGCACTTGCCTGCGTCAAGCAGGGCTTTACCGCCATCAAGTTCGACCCTGCCGGACCCTACACGGCCTTCGACGGTCACCAGCCGGCACTGGCCGATATCGACCTGTCGGCAAGGATGGTCGCCGCCGTGCGCGACGCGGTTGGAACCCGCGCGGACATCCTGTTTGGTACCCATGGCCAGTTTACGCCCTCCGGCGCCATTCGCATGGCGCGCGCAATCGAGCCCCATGACCCGCTGTGGTTCGAGGAACCGGTTCCACCCGACAATCCCGCCGCAATGGCAAAGGTTGCCAGGGCCACCTCGATTCCCGTGGCAACCGGGGAACGGCTGACATCCAGGGCCGAGTTTGCCCAGGTTTTGACAACCGGGGCAGCATCGATACTGCAACCCAATCTCGGGCGCTGCGGCGGAATTCTCGAGGCCAAGAAGATCGCGGCCATGGCCGAAACCTTCCATGCGCAGATCGCGCCGCACTGCTACTGCGGCCCGATTGTTGCCGCCGCCAATATCCAGCTTGCCGCAACCCTGCCGAACTTCCTTATCCTTGAGGCGATCAAGGATTGGGGCGGGTTCCACGCCAAGATACTGAAACGCCCGCTCCGCCTTGAAGACGGCAACACCATGGTGCCATCGGAACCGGGCCTTGGCGTCGAGCTCGATGAAGCCGTAGCCGAAGCCCATCCCTACACCGGCATGCATCTGCATCTGGAAATGGCGCCGGATCCGCCGCGGGTCTGATGGCGGACATGCGAATTCGCGCCGGTGGCACGGCCAGCGGTATTGTTCGCCACAGCATCCGGGAAGATCATGGCGGCAGAAGCGCGCAGTCGCGCACCAGAAAATGACATTCCTTCAAAATGTCATCGACCGGATGGACGGAACGCTGCCGGTAGCCGGGCGGAAGGCCGGGGCGGACAGGACCAACGCGGCCCGAACCGGGCCTTGCGTTTGATCTGCGCGCCATCATACGGGCAAGGCGTTTTGCCTGCCATGGCAGGGTTTTCAGCGCATGGTCAAGCGCTGCGATGCGGCGATAAAGGGCAGTGGTTTCGATCTGGTCGCTGCGCTGTTCTGCCAGGACCGGATCGAACATGCCGGGTACGGAAACGCGCGGAATACTTGCCTGTGACCCGGCCCAACTGTTCTCCGGCGAAAAGCGCCTGCGCGGATCGATCAGCGGGAAGGCGGGCAGCGCATTGCCGGGACCAAAGCTGGCGAAATCCGGCAGCCGCCCGCCATCGCCTGACCCTCTTGCCATAACCCGCACATTCATCGCCGCTGCGACGATCACGATCAGCCGCCGCATCGCCGATTCCGCAGGGCGAAGAAAAATGAGGATGCTGCGAAAGACAGGAC